>CAMZCV010000191.1 GCA_947305035.1 uncultured Coriobacteriales bacterium
GGTGCTCCGCTCTCCGTGGTGAGGCAACCCAACAACGCCTACGACCCCAACGCATGCGCCATCTTCACCGAGCAGGGAGTCCAGGTGGGCTTCCTGCGCCGCCAGATCGCGCAGGCCATCGCACCGCTCTGCGATGCGGGAACCGTCTATTCCGCACGCGTCCTGCAGGTAACGGGCGGAGACAACCGCTCGTGGGGCGTCAACATAGAGGTCATGCGCGAAGATGCCGTTGCGGAGGAAGAGCGCGATACTGCCAGCGCACGTGCCGAGCGCACCCGCCTGTCCGCGCTGCCCCCCGCAGCGCTCCAGGATGAGCTGCGTCGCCGCATGATCGGCAGCAACGAGCTGCTTCCCGCCCAGGCAAAGACCCTCCAGCTCCTCGCTTCGGGCCGCAGCAGCCTCTGCGTCATGGCAACAGGCCGTGGCAAGTCGCTCATTTTCCATCTCCATGCCGCCCGCACGGCGCTGCTCTCCAACAAGGCGAGCATCTTCGTTTATCCGCTGCGTGCGCTCGTCTCCGACCAGTCCTTCCACCTTGCCGGCGCGTTCGGCGAGATGGGCATGGAGGTTGCGGTCCTCACGGGCGAGACATCCCTCGACGAGCGCGACGAGATCTTCTCGCGGCTCGCAGAAGGCGCCGTGGATGTCGTTCTCACCACTCCCGAGTTCCTCGCCATCCACCGCGACCGCTTCGCGGAGACGCGTCGCATCGGTTTCATCGTCATCGACGAGGCGCATCACGCCGGGCTCTCCAAGTCGGGCAACAGGAGCGCCTATGCGAGCCTTCCCGAGGTCCGCGCTGCCCTCGGCGAGCCCGTCGTCCTCGCTGTCACGGCAACCGCCGCAGACGATGTGGCTTCCGAGATCTGCCGCCTCGGCGGCATCGATCGCTCGTCGGTCGTCGTCGACCGCTCGGTGCGCGCCAACCTCTCCATCGTCGACCTCCGCGGCAACCGCACCCGCGAGCAGGAGCTGGTCTCCATCGTCTCGCAGGGCGGCAAGTGCGTGGTCTACGTCAACTCGCGCGAGCAGTCCATCGCGCTCGCGCGCATGCTCCGCCGCAAGATCCCCGAGCTCGGGCAGGCCATCTCGTTCTACAACGCGGGCCTCACGCGCGACGAGCGCACCCGTGTGGAGCAGGCGTTCAGGGCGGGGGAGCTCGCCTGCATCGTGTCGACCAGCGCATTCGGAGAGGGCGTCAACCTTCCCGACATCGCCCACGTCGTGCTCTACCACATGCCGTTCGGAAGCATCGAGTTCAACCAGATGAGCGGACGTGCGGGCCGCAACGGCAAGCCCGCGCAGGTCCACCTGCTGTTCGGGCAGCATGACACCAAGATCAACGAGCGCATCGTCGCCTCGTCGGCACCCTCGCGCGACGACCTCTCCGCGCTCTACCGTGCGCTCATGACCCTCTCGAAGCGCACGCGTGAAGCCACGGGCGATAGCTCGTTCGCCGAGACCAACGCCGCAATCGCCGAACTCGCCCAAACGATCGACCCAAGGGCAAAGCTCGACGAGCATGCCGTTTCCTGCGGAATTGCCATCTTCCGCGAACTGGGCTTCCTCACAACGTCTGGGTTCAGCACGGCACGTCGCATAGAGATGGTAGAATCACCCATACGGATGGATCTCAATTCGTCGATCCGCTACATCGAGGGAATCAAGGCCCGTGAGGAATTCGACGCCTTCTCCTCGTGGGCGCTCTCGGCGGAAGCGGATGAGATGCTCCGCACGATCAACCAGCCCATCACGCCGTCGTTCGGCATCGAGGTCTAAGGGGGAGGGTAGAGATGGACAAGCAGGCGGGCACAGCACCGGGTGTGTCCCAGAGCGCTCCAGGCGCTGCCAACTGGCGTCTGCTCGAAGAAGCCTGTTCATCGTACCTCGGCCCCGACGAGATGAAAGCCGTAGAACGGGCTTATCAATTCGCGGCAGACTACCATCGCAACCAGAAGCGCCGCAGCGGCGAGCCCTACATCAACCATCCCGTCGAGGTGGCGCTCATCCTCTCGAACGACCTCCATATGGATGCCGACTGCATCTGCGCGGCATTGCTCCACGATACGGTCGAGGACACCGATGCGTCGCTCGACGAGCTCACCGAGCGCTTCGGCGCCGATGTCGCAGAGCTGGTCGACGGCGTCACCAAGCTCACCAACATCGAGGTCTCGTCCATGGACGAGCGCCAGGCGTGGAACCTGCGCAAGATGTTCCTCGCCATGTCCAAAGACATCCGCGTGGTCATCATCAAGCTTGCCGACCGCCTGCACAACATGCGCACCCTCGCAGCGCTCAAGCCCGAGCGCAGGCTCTTCAAGGCCCGCGAGACCATGGATGTGTATGCCCCGCTCGCCGATCGTCTGGGCATGTCCAACGTCAAATGGGAGCTCGAGGACCTCTCATTCTTCTGGCTGCTTCCCGAGTATTACGAGCGCATCTCCCGTATGGTGCAGGACAGCCGTGCCCAGCGCGAGGCGGATACGGAGAGCGCCATCAAGACGCTCGACGACGAGCTCAAGAGCGTGGGTCTCACAGGATACCGCATCGTCGGCCGTCCCAAGCACCTGTGGTCCATCTACCAGAAGATGACGCGCAAGGGCCGCGAATTCTCCGATATCTACGACCTTATCGCGCTGCGCGTCATCACGTCCTCGGTGGGCGACTGCTATTCCACCCTCGGCGCGGTGCACGCGCTCTGGCACCCCATGCCCGGGCGCTTCAAAGACTATATCGCCACGCCCAAGACCAACCTGTACCAGTCGCTCCATACCACCGTCATCGGTCCCGACGGACGCCCCATCGAGATCCAGATCCGCACGCAGGAGATGCACGAGGCCAGCGAGTACGGCATCGCCGCCCACTGGCTCTACAAGAAGGAGGGCAACTCCCGCGGCAGGATGAGCGCGGAGGAGAAGAGCGTCGACTCCACCATCCGCTGGGTGCGCCAGAGCCTCAACTGGGCAACCGAGGACGATATCGAGGATGCGCACGAGTATCTCGACGACCTCAAGGTCGACCTGTTCGAGCATGAGATCTTCGTGTTCACGCCCAAGGGCGAGGTCATGAGCCTCAGGCGCGACTCCACGCCGCTCGACTTCGCATACGCCGTCCACACCGAGGTGGGAAACCACTGCGTGGGCGCCAAGGTCAACGGCTCGGTCGTCCCGCTCACCCACAAGCTCACGAGCGGCGACCGCGTGGAGATTCTCACCAACAAGAACGCGAAGCCCTCGCGTGACTGGATGGGTATCGTCGCCACGCCGTCGGCGCGCAACAAGATCCGCAAGTACTTCAACGTGGAGAGCAAGTCCGACGACGCCGAGATGGGTCGCTCCGACCTTGCAAAGGAACTGCGCAAGAAGGGGTACGGCATCTCCACGCAGCGCACGGTCAAGGCGCTCAACAAGGTGCTCGAGAACCTCGACTACCGCACCATCGACGACCTCTTCGCCGCAATAGGCTCCAACAAGCTCAATCCCAAGACCGTAGCCGCAAAGGTGAGCGAGGTCCTCGAGGAGAACTCTCCCGAGAGCCAGGCCGCCCGCAGGCAGGCTGAGCGCGAAGCCCAGATGAAGGCTGCCATAAGCCAGGACAAGCCGCTCATGCAAACCTATACCGCCTCGGTGGCGGACAACAAGAACAAGAAGCACAGGAAGGCAAGCTGCGGCGTGGTGGTCAAGGGCGATGCCGATCTGCTCGTCCATCTC
>CAMZCV010000192.1 GCA_947305035.1 uncultured Coriobacteriales bacterium
ATACACACCGTCCACCTCGCGCGGCCAGCTGCGGAAGTTCAGGTAGTACTGGAAATTGCGCGGGTCATCCTCGGGCCAGAGCATCGCGCTGTAGTGCTCGGTGATGCCCAGCAGCTCGAGACCCCTCGCGGAGGCTGCTCGGAGGTTCTCCTCCAGCGTCGAGTAGGCGTGGCGCGAGAAGAACGTATGGACGTGAGGGTCGCAGGCAAGACGCATGGCTGCCCCTCCCCTAGCGGTAGCTCGCGGCGAGCGCCTCCCACGCGGGGGCGGAGCGGTCGATGGTGTCACGGCTCACGCAGGTGCCTGCGCGCACCCAGCCGGGAACGCCGAAGCTGTCGGAGGCCACGAGCATGAGCTCGAGCGACTTGGCGCGCTCGGAGAAGGCCCGGGCGTCGGGCTCGAGCGCACGAATCCACAGGTAGAAGGCACCCTGCGGCATGATGTACTCGTAGCCGCAGGCGTCGAGGATAGCCGTGAGTGCATGCAGGTTCTCCTCGTAGGCAGCCACGTTGGAGGGCACGTCGATGCACTCGGCGATGACGCGCTGGAACAGCGCGGGGGCGCACACGAAGCCCAGCTTGCGTCCTGCCCCGGCAACGGCGGCGAACATGCGGTCGTGCTCGGGGAACGCCGGCGGAACGAGCACCCAGCCGATACGCTCGCCGGGCAGCGAGAGCGACTTGGAGTAGGAGTAGCACACGAGCGTGCGGTTGTAGAGCGAGGGGATCCAGGGCACGGTGCCGCTGTAGAGGAGCTCGCGATAGGGTTCGTCGGCGATGAGGACGATGTCGTGCGGAGCGAGAGCGGCAGCGAGCTGGCCCAGCACCTCGGCGCTGTAGACGGCGCCGGTGGGGTTGTTGGGGCTGTTGACGATGATGGCGCGCGTGCGCGGCGTGATGGCCGCAGCGATGGCGGCCACGTCGGGCTGCGAGGTTGCCTCGTCGGCGCGGACCTCCACGCAGACGCCGCCCGCGGTCTCGATCCACACGCGGTACTCGGGGAAGTATGGGGCGATGACGATGACCTCGTCACCGGGGTTGAGCAGGGCGTTCAGGCAGATGGACAGACACGCGGCAGCTCCGCAGGTGAGGTAGAGGTCGCTGGCGGTTGCAGCATCATCGCCGAAACGGCGGCAGAGCGACGCCGCGATGGCGGCGCGCACGTCGGGCAATCCGGCGGCGGGCGTGTAGCCGTGGAGCTGGGTGGCGGGCAGCGTGAGCGCGCGGGTGATGGCCATGCGCACCTCATCGGGGGCGGGAATGGAGGGGTTGCCCAGCGAGAAGTCGAAGACGTTCTCGGCGCCGATCTCCGCCTTTCGCGCGGCGGCATAGGCCGCAAGCTCGCGGATCGACGACTTGGTTGCTCCGTATGCGTAACTCTGCTCGTTCATGGTGCGCTCCTATCTTGATGGCATGGTGCCATTGTAGGCGCGCCGGCGGAAACGGTCGCGAATTGTAACGCAGCTGTGAGGATTCGGGCTCTGCTACAGGGCGCGTGTCCACGTTCCATCGACGCGTCGCATCTCCGTGAAGGTCACGCCGTGCTTCTCCTCGAGCCACGAGAAGAACTCCTCGGGCGTACGCGTGGGAATGAGCCCGTTCTCGAGGCCCTTGTCGCGCGTGACGATGACATCGGCCCCCACACTCATGGCGCAGCTCAGGATGAGGGCGTCTTCGTAGTCTTCGATGTCGGAGGCGAGGGCACGGAACGCCTCTTGCTCCCCCATGCTGACGATATGGACCTGTTTGAACAGATTGGCAAGGGCACGCCTTGCTTTCTCGAAGAGCCGGGGCTTCCCCCGATTTGTCAACGTATAGAAGAGGTCTGCAGATTGCGAAGCGTTGACCCACAGGTCATACACGCCCTGATAGGCAAAAGTAAGCAGCTTGCGGGCGGGCTTATAGAACCTGTCGCGCTCTGCAAGAAAGTCGAGGAGCACATTGGTATCAACATAGGCATGAATCATTCGCCATCACCCTCATCGTCAAAGGTGACCCCGTATTTGTCGGCGATTCTGAGGGCACGAATCTCTTTAATGCTCATGTTCTGGAAGCTCTCATCGAGCTCGAAATGCGGAAACGAGTCCGCCCATGCTTCGGCTTCGGCGTACAGCTGCTCGGGCGTCTTGGCCTGTTGGCCAGCATTTTGGACAGGCACGCTCCGCGTGGCGATTATCTGGTCGAACAGCTCGTTAATGACCTGCGACGCGGTGAGGCCGAGCTCTTTAAGCACCTGAGTGGCTGCTTCCTTCTTTCCCTGCGGCATGCGCGCGGTGACCATGGCATCCATAAAAGCCTACCCTTCTGTTGTACGTACAACAGAAGGGTAGGCCGAGAGGCAAGGCATGTCAAGGATGGCGGGTTATCCGCCTAGGAGCAGCTATCCCTTATGGACAACCACCTGCGGGAACGGAATCTCGATGTTGTTCTCGGAGAAGAGGATGCGCACGTCGCGGTTGAGCTTGCGCTTGCATCCGAACACGTCCATCTCACGGCAATTGACGCCGATCTTGAGCACCATGCCGCTATCGGCAAGCGAGTCGAGGCCCAGATAGCGCGGCTCGGCGAGATAGACGTCTGCGTGGTCGGCGTACATCTTGGGGAACGCGGCCTCGAGGATGGACTCCATGCGCGGGATGTCGGTGTCGTATGCCACGGAGACCTCGCAGATGGCGAAGGAGTTGTTCTTGGAGCGGTTCTGGAAGTTGCGGATGTCGGAGTTGTTGACCACCTTGAGGTTTCCGCCCGGATCCTCGATAGTGGTGGTGCGCACGCCGATGCTGCGCACGGTGCCGCGGAAATCGTCGAGCACGATGATGTCGCCGATCTCATACTGGCGCTCGAAGATGACGAAGAGGCCGGTCACGATGTCCTCGATGAGGCTCTGCGCGCCGAAGCCCAGGATCAGGCCGATGATGCCGATGCCGGCGAGCACTGCGGTAGCGTTGACGCCCAGGATGGAGAGGCCCCACACGAGCGCTGCAAGGACGGCGATGTACTTCAGCACTCCGGCGACGAGCGTGGTCACCGTGGCGGCATGGTCGTTCTTCTTGCCCGCGGCGGTGAGGATGAGCTTGATGACGGTGTAGACCAGCCAGACGATGGCGACCGCGAGGATGAGCGTGAGGACGCGCGCCACGGTGGTCTCACCGCTGCCCTCGATGAGGAAGTGCTCGGTGCGAAGGTCCTTCATCGACTCGGCGGTCTGCGCCGAGAAGGGCAGCCACTGGGGGTTCCCCAACAGCACGATGAGGATGATCGCTATCACGATCCCGATGATGCTCTTTGTGTTCTTCATGTTCCGCTCCTTGCCTTTGGTGCCTAATCGGTGAACTGCCAAACAGGGATGTAGCCGTGGTCGGGATTGCACGTCCAGATGCCGAAGTACTCGCCCGACTCGTCTCTGTAGTGGACATTGCCCATGTAGAAAAGGTAGGTGTTGTCGGGGCTGGCCCACACCTCCGCCGGAGCACCGGAGAGGTCGTAGGTGAGGGTCACATAGTGCTTCCCACCCTCATCGCGCTCGGTGGCCGTGGGTGTGATCTCGATGAGATGGAGATCCTCCCAGTTTTCCGGCCTTGGCGGCCACCAGCCGGTGTAACCGGTTGCGTAGTAGAGGCTGTTGCAGTACTGCAGCTGCTCATCATCGCCAACCCACCTCACGTTGGCGGGGTCGATATCCAGGACATCGGTTTCGTAGACGTAT
>CAMZCV010000193.1 GCA_947305035.1 uncultured Coriobacteriales bacterium
TACGGTTCCGACGGCGATACGAGCATCTATGCCGGCCACGATGTCCGCCATGCGGCTATCGGTCCGGGCACGGCCAACAGCCACGGATACGAGCGCACGCATGTCGACGGCCTGCGCAACACCTACGACCTGCTCATGGCGTATCTAACCCGTTAATTTTTTTAGTTTGCTATTCATAAAGCTGTTTACTCTTAAGCTGTCTGCGGTGAATAATGGTTACGACCAACCATCGCATGGCAGAGGAGGGCTTTGTGAAGTGCGTCTCGATAAGCAGGCGATCTGCCGTCCTACTCGGATTGGGGTTGTTCGGCACTCCTCTGCTTGCAAGCTGCGATCGCACCGAGCCCGACGAGCAGACTGGCACCGTCGAGAACGCTCCGATTGACGAGCTGGATACCTCGCTCTCCTTCAGCTTCGAGGCGGGTGCCTATGCCGAGTCATTCCTCCCCCTCATCATCGAGAACCCCTCCGGGCTCGCAATCGCCTACACCACTGACGGCTCCGCCCCAACATCTGAATCCAAACGGGTGAACGGGGCCGTCGTTCTCACGTCCGCCGATACGAACAGCGAGCTCATCAAGCTCCTCGCGGATGAGATTCCCGATTTCCGCACCATCCTCGTCGACAAGTCGCTTCCCACGGCAACCGTCATCCGCGCCGCGGCGGTCCTGCCCGATGGAACCATGGGCCCCACCTTCACCAACACCTATTTCATCGGAGAGGACCTCCAAAAGCTATTCGGAGACATCATGGTGGTCTCGTTTGTCGTCGATCCCTTCGACCTGTTCGACTACGAGACGGGCATCGTGGCCAAGGGTGCCATCTACGACGAGCATCGCGCGGAGAACGAAGCTCTGTCCAACGAAGACCAGTGGGATGTTCAGGCAAACTACTCGCAATCGGGGAAGAAATGGGAACGCCCCGCCAACATAGAGCTCTTCGACTGCTCCAACGAGCTCTCCTGCGCTGCTCCCTGCGGAGTCCGGCTCCGCGGGCACACGTCACGCATCTATGCGCAGAAAAGCTTCAACATCTACTTCAAGGATGCCTATGGGGCGAAGCGCCTCAAGTATCCCTTGCTCGGCGATGCAGCGCGTGATGTCGACGGGGCCCTTGTCGAATCCTACAAGAGCTTCTGCCTCAGGGCGGGGGGAAACGCTACCGAGGACGAGCGGTTCCGCGACAGCCTGTTCCAATCGCAGCTTTCTGGGCAGCGATTCGCCACCCAAGCCGCACGTCCCGCCATCGCCTTCCTCAATGGCGAATTCTATGGGGTGTTCAGCCTCATGGAGAAATACTCTGACGCATATTTGGAAAGCCATTACGGCGTATCCAAGGACAACGTGATGATATTCGAAGACGGTGAGCTCGACGAGGGTTTGGACGAGGATCAGGCGCTCTACGATGAGCTCATGGCCTTCGCGCAGCACGACCTCTCGGTCGAGAGCGAATGGGAGACGTTCTGCTCCAGCGTCGACGTGGAATCGATGGCGCAGTATTATGCCGCCCAGCTCTACATCGCCAACAGAGATTTCTATGAGAACAAGAACTGCCGCGTCTGGAGAGTGCGCGAACCCGAAGATGGCATGGAATTCGGCGATGGGCGCTGGCGCTGGATGATCTTCGATACCGAGTTCTCAGCGGGCTTGTACGGATCGTCTAGCACCCAGCCCGACACCGATGCTATTGGAGAGAAGCTGGAGACGTGCGCGCTCTTCGCAGCGGCTATGCGCAATGCCTCTTTCAGGTCCTTGATGCGGGAGCATCTCGAAGGATACGCAACCGGTGTGCTCAGCCCGGAAACCATGACTGCCGCTTTCGACAGCTGGTGGGAGTCGTGGAAACCATGGATTGCCCTGAGCTGCAAGCGCTTTGCAACGAACTTCGACCGTGCTCAGAATTCCTACGAAAAAGCCCGTCAATTCTTCATCGATCGACCGGGGTATATCCTCCCCTTCTTCGAGGAGCACGCCGCCGAAATGGAAAACGGGCAGGCTTAGCCGACAAGCCACGCGAGAACAGCTTTATCGCAAAAAGGCAATGCTACGCTGTATCAAGAGATGCAAGCATTGAGCAGGGGAAGGTGTATCGCACATGCGGAAAGCTGTCTCAACGGTCATCGGCGCGCTGGCGCTCGCGTTCATCATGGTCTTCACACCGCTGTGCCTTGGCCGATCAACCACCCAGGCGTATGCGGCCAGGAGCAACGTATTCAGGGATGTCTCGTCGGGCACCCCGCACTACAGCGATATCATCTGGCTCTACGATCAGGGCATCTCCACGGGCTTCGGAAGCGGAAGCAGCCGCACCTTCCAACCATACAGCGACGTGGCGCGTTGCGACATGGCTGCGTTCCTCTATCGCCTCGCAGGAAGCCCCTCGTACAAGCCATCCGCCAAGGACAAGGCCTATTTCTCCGACGTGAACTCCAACACGCCGCACGCCAAGGAGATCTGGTGGCTGGCATCCAAGGGCATCTCTACGGGCTGGACCGAGCGGAACGGCACCCACACCTTCAGGCCGTATGACAGCGTGGCGCGCTGCGACATGGCTGCGTTCCTCTACCGCTTGGCGGGAAGTCCCTCGTTCAGTCCCTCATCATCCCAGAAGAGGTATTTCTCGGATATCAACTCCAAGTCGCCCCATGCGAAAGAGGTCTGGTGGCTGGCATCGGTGGGTATCTCGACCGGCTGGACCGAATGGAATGGCGCCCACACGTTCAGACCCTACGAGAATGTGGCGCGCTGCGACATGGCGGCGTTTCTGCAGCGGTTGGGCGAGTACTTCAGCGAGACGAGGATGAATAACCGCTCGACATGGTCCTCGCGCATGAGCCTGCCCTCAGCCAACCAGATCATCTCCTACCACACGGATACGCGCTCGCCCTATCTCGTGTGCTGGCCCCAGTTCCCCGCATCCGGATGGTATCAGTACGCGGTCGACTTCAAGGCCGACACGCAGCCCAGGGGCACGTACCTGAGCATCGGTTGCTGGAAGATGGACACGGGCGCCTTGCAGGCACGATACGGGGTAAGCGCGGATGAGGATGTCTCCCCCGGGCTCTGCTATGCGGGTTTCCAGTTCCTGGACGATGGGAGCACGGTCGCGATCTTCTCTATCTGGAACGTCTTCCTCACCGATTCGAGCGGACACAGGAGAACGCTGACCGCAGAGAAGATCTACCCGTCGAACCCGCGTGTGTCGCAACCGTTCGATGGAGAGGGAACGGGCATCCAGACCATAGTCGACTACAACTGGAGGGCGGGAAGGACCTACCGCGCGCTCGTCCAATGCGGCAGGGCAGATTCCGGCAATACCTCGCTGGAATTCTGGGTATGCGATCTGACGACAGGCGAATGGACGCTGCTGATCAAATACGACCTCGGCTACAGCGACACATACATGTACGACGTGAGCTGCTTCCTCGAGAATTACCTGCCAAACTACGCTTCCGGCGTCCGCACGGCTGAATTGAGCAACTTCCGGGCATGCTCGCGGGAAACAGGGACATGGGTTCCCGCGACATCGGCTTATATGGAGCGGCAGTACAGCGGTTGGACGGGAAGCTACTCATTTGGATCGAACGATTCTTGCTTCTGGATGATAGCGACGGGCGTCCCCAACAAGGGCGACAATCCGGGAGGAGGAACCTACTACGTATCGTATGCCGAGTCGGGAAGTCCGTTCTGACGAATCA
>CAMZCV010000194.1 GCA_947305035.1 uncultured Coriobacteriales bacterium
CCTGCCCGTTCAGGCTGTGCGAAGGGATGTGCGATGGACGAGACCCGCAAGATCGAGGAGATCCTCGAAGACGAAGCCGCCAAGATGGAAGCAGAGGCTGCACCCGAGCCTGAGAAGGACGCCGATGCAACCATCATGATGCCCGCACCCATCTTCAGCGCTGATGAGAAGCCCGCTGAGAAACCGGCTGAGAAGCCCGCCAGCTCCATCAACGCTGCCGTCATCAATCCCAAGGCCGACCTTGCCGCGCTCGACGCCCTCGAGTTCGAGCTCTTCGCCCTGCGCTATGCCATGGGCGAGCTCACCAGCTTCGCAGAGGTCCTCGACCCCGACGGGGCAACCGACGACCGCGGCGAGGCCGTGGGCTACCTTATGGAGAAGTCGACGAACGCCGTCTGCGCCCCCGAAGTCGGTGCGATGCTCGACCGTCTGGACGCCAATCCCGCCATCCTCAACGCCACGCAGGCCGCACAGGTCAAGATCATCAAGCGCGATCGCGCCGAGCTCCTCGACGTGCCCGTGGAGGAGCAGGTTGCCCTCGCCAAGCTCCAGAACGAGTCGGCCCTCGTGTGGCGTAAGGCCAAGCTCTCCAACGACTGGGCGAGCTTCGAGCCCTACCTCGACAAGGCCGTCGAGGCCATGATCCGAATCGCAGGCTACAAGAACCCTGACAAGGATCCCTACGATGTGTGGCTCGACGACTTCGAGCACGACACCGACCGTGCCTTCTACGACACGTTCTTCTCCGAGGTCAAGGAGACCGTCGTTCCGCTGCTCGCCGACGTGGTCGCCGCCGGTCAGCCCACCGAGAAGATCGAGGGCGTCTTCGGCGAGGCGCGCCAGTGGGCGCTCGCCAAGGAGCTCCTCGAACTCGAGGGGCTCGATAAGGACCGCCTGTGGGTGGGTCCCACCGAGCACCCCTTCACCGGAGGCTCCAGCCGCAACTACGTCATCGTCACCGGCCATGTGTACGAGGACCAGGTGCTCTCCAACGTCTACTCCATGCTCCATGAGGGCGGCCATGCGCTCTACGAGCAGAACGTCGACGAGAAGTACAACCGCACCAGCCTCGCAGGCGGCACCTCGAGCGGCATGCACGAGGCGCAGTCGCGCTTCTTCGAGAACTACGTGGGCCGCTCCAAGGCCTTCGCGCGCCCGCTGCTCACGCTCATGAAGAAGTACTTCCCCGGCCCGCTCGGCCGCATCACCCCCAACCAGCTCTACGTGGCCGCCAACCGCGCCGAACCCGGCCTCATCCGCACCGAGGCAGACGAGCTCACCTACCCGCTCCACATCATCGTGCGCTACGAGATCGAGCAGCTGCTCTTCTCGGGCGAGGCGAAGGCCTCCGACGTGCCCGGCCTCTGGCGTGACAAGTACAAGAACTATCTGGGCGTCGACGTGCCCGACTACACCCGCGGTCCGCTCCAGGACGTGCATTGGTCGGAGGGCCTCTTCGGCTACTTCCCCACCTACGCGCTGGGCAGCGCCTATGGTGCGCAGCTCAAGTACCACATGATCGCCGACGGCGTGGACTTCGACGGCGCCTGCGCCTCGGGCAACCTCGCGCCACTCCGCGCCTGGCTCACCCACAACATCTGGCGCCACGGCCGCTCCAAGGATCCCGCAGAGCTCATCCAGGGTGCCTGCGGCGAGCCCTTCTCGGCTCACTACTTCTGCGACTACCTGCGCGAGAAGTTCAGCTCCATCTACCGCCTGAAGTAGCCGCATGAGGGCTGTCATCCAGCGCGTCGAACGCGCATCCGTCGAGGTTGCAGGCGAGGTGGTCGGTTCCTGCGGGACCGGCTACCTCGTCCTTCTCGGCGTGGGTCACGCAGACACCGAAGCCACGGCGGAGAAGCTCTGGAAGAAGATATGCACCATGCGCATCTTCGCCGACGAAAACGGCGCGAGGCGCGACTTGGGCGAAGACCGTGTGGGATGCGGTATCTTCGGGGCCGATATGCGCGTGAGCCTCGTGAACGACGGCCCGTTCACCGTGGTGCTCGACACCGACCAGCTGTAATCGCGCGTTACCTGCGCCTGTTGAGCTGCACCAGGCGCTTGATGATCTTCTCGCGCGCCGCCTGCTGCTCCTCGTCGCGGTTCCCCGACGCGAACGACGACATCTCAAGCTGAATCCTGGCCTCACCCACGTTCACAAGGACAACCTTCCCCAGCACGAGGCCGGCCCGCGCCTCCACGCGTGTGATCTCTGCCAGAGGGATGGAGAAGCGGTCCATAACCTGCCGCGTGTTGAAGGAGTTCACGACCACGATGTTGAGGTGCGCAGCCGTGATTCCCACGTAGGCGTAGGTGTTGGAGAGGGGCATCATGTTGGGCTTGGAGTCGGGCAGGTCGGAGATGCGTGACAGGAGGATACGCGACTTGGAGTTGGTGGCGAAGATCGACCAGAGGCAGCAGTCGTATTCCTCCCCCTCGGCAAGGATCTCGCCGAGCATCTTCTCCATATCCTGCTGGTTCATCGAAGCCATGTGCCCTCCCCCGTTATTTCCTCCATGCAAAAAAGGATACCCCGTGCTTCGTAAAAATGCCATTTGTGGCAATCCGCTTGGGCGAATGGCGCTAAAGTAGGAGAGGCCGCAAGGACAGGGGTCTCGAATTGACCGTGGGACCCAAACGAAAGGAGCCCGGCATGAATGGGTTTATGAAGGAGTTCAAGGAGTTCATCGCAAAAGGCAACGTCATGGATATGGCCGTCGGCGTGATCATCGGCGGAGCGTTCACGGCTATCGTCAACTCGCTCGTCGGCAACATCATCCAGCCGTTCATCACCCTCATCACCGGCGGCGGCGTGGGTGTCAGCGGACTCCAGATCCCCGTGAACGAGGAGACCGTAATCGACTTCGGCGCGTTCATCTCCGCCATCATCAACTTCCTCATCATCGCCTGGGTCGTCTTCCTCATCGTCAAGGCGCTCAACAAGATGCAGGCAGCCGTGAAGCCCGAGGAAGAGCCCGCTCCCGAGGAGCCCGCTCCCGTGTGCCCGCACTGCCTCGAGGAGGTCAAGCCCGGCGCAACCAGGTGCCCGCACTGCGGCGGAACCATCGAGTAGCCCAAAGCACATCCGTCGCGTTCGCGAACGCGACGGATCTTTCGCAAACGCGAAGGCTTCGAGGGGCTTTTCGACCGCAACGTTCACGAACGCGACGTCTCTTTCACGAATGCGACGGTTCCGGAACCCTTCTAAGCAACAGAACCTGAACGATGTGAACGATGTGAATGATGGGGCAGGTCATCAGCTCATGTTTGAACGAAACGTCTGACGCTTTGTTCATACCGCACAAAAAACCGCGACGCATTCAAGCGCCGCGGTTTTTCGTTTAGATGCAGGTAACTGACTAGCGGAACAGGCTCTTCCACACGTGGCGCGAGAAGAGCATCACGACCGCGTAGATGTCCAGGCGCCCCAGAAGCATGAGGCCGGAGAGCACGATCTTGGCGGTGTCGGGCATGCCGTTCTTGAGCCAGAGGTTGATGCGGTTTTCGATCTCCTCGCCGTATTTGCCCCACTGCTCGGCCAGCTCCGGCTGGCTTTTCAGCCATTCGTCCAGCGTGTTCCAGGTTTTTTGCACCTGGCTGGGCAATACCTTTAACAGCCCTGTCACGCTGTGGATCACCTGGGGGATCAGCAGCAGAAGCACCGCCAGCACGATGGCCACCGTTACCAGCA
>CAMZCV010000195.1 GCA_947305035.1 uncultured Coriobacteriales bacterium
GTTTTATGGTGCGCCATGGGAAGCGTCCTTCTTTGTTTCCAAACGATGAACCGATACTTAACAATACCACAAGAGCTAAACTTTACGAACTTTCACACGCAAGACACACTTTTGATTTGCGGTCAGCAGAAGCAAAAAAGAGGCGCGCCGTGGTATGCGGCGCGCCGTTCAGGCAGGTTGTGCGATACGCCGCTACTCGATCGACCCTAGGAATTCCGCAGTTCGGGCGTTCTCGGGATGATCGAAGACCTTCTCGGGTTTGCCCTGCTCAACCACTACGCCGCCCTCCATGAAGACCACGCGGTCGGCTACGTCGCGCGCGAAGCCCATCTCGTGGGTGACGACGATCATGGTCATGCCGGAGTTCAGCGCGAGGTCGCGCATGACGTCGAGGACGCCGCGCACGAGCTCGGGGTCGAGCGCCGAGGTGGGCTCGTCGAAGAGCAGCACGTTGGGGTGCATGGCGATGGCGCGCGCGATGGCGACGCGCTGCTGCTGGCCACCGGAGAGCTGCGGCGGCTTGAAGTCGGCGCGGTCGAGCAGGCCAACGCGATCGAGCTGGAGAAGAGCTTCCTTCTCGGCCTCGGCCTTGTTCTTCTTGAGCACCTTGGTCTGGCCGATCATGACATTCTCTTTTGCCGTGAGGTGCGGGAAGAGGTTGAAGCTCTGGAACACCATGCCCACGTCGCGGCGGAGCTTGTTGACGGCGGAGATGCTCTTGCCGGTGATCTCCTCGTCCTCGATGAGGATGTGGCCCGATGTGGGCGTCTCGAGCAGGTTGATGCAGCGCAGCATCGTGGATTTGCCCGAACCCGAGGGGCCGAGCACCACGACGATCTCTCCGGGCCACACGTTGAGGTTGACGTCGCGCAGTACCTGCGTGTCGCCGTCGAAGGTCTTGCCCAGGTGCTCGATGCGCACGATGGGATGCTCGCCCTCCACGAAGTGGTGGCTCGTGAGTCCCTGGTCGGCAGCGAAGGCGATTCGCGCGGCCTCCTCCGCGTCCATGGCCGCGGGTGCGGTGTTGGGATCGTACTTGATCTTCTTCTTACCGAACACTGCCATCACCTCCCGTCGCAGACAATGCAGGTGCCTTGGGAATGAATGGCGCGAGCAGCACGTTCAGGGTGCTCTCCTCGTTGGGGTCGATGCCCTCGAAGTGCGAGCTGCCGGCCACCGACATGGCCTCCTCGGCCGCGAGCTTCTCGGCAGCTTTGGCGCGGTTGCCGCCGGGGCGTCCGCCGCCGCGCTCGGAGCGGGCGATGTTGGCCTCGATGATGCCGACCACCTTGATGAGCGGCAGCGTGATGACGAGGTAGAAGATGGCCGCGGTGACGTACGGGGTCATGTTGCCCGAGACGGACGTGGCGTTCTTCGCGAACATCATGAGCTCCATGACGCCCACGCTCGAGAGCAGCGAGGTGTCCTTGTAGCTGGTGATGAAGTCGCTGGTCACGGTGGGGATAACGCGGCGGATGGTCTGCGGGATGATGATGTTGAACATGGTCTGGATGTGGCTCATGCCCAAAGACGAGGCCGCCTCGTACTGGCCGGTGGGGATGGACTCGATGCCCGCACGGAAGATCTCGGCGAGATAGGCGCTCGAGTTGATGGCGATGACGATGACGCCCAGAACGTTGTTGTTGATGTGGATGTTCATCATGGGCAGGCCGAAGAACATGATGTAGATCTGCAGGAACAGCGGTGTGCCACGCAGGATGTTGATGTAGACGATGGCGATGGCGCGCAACAGGCGGCTCTTCGAGATCTTCATGAGCGCGAAGAGCATGCCGACGGCGATGGCAAACGGATAGGCCACCAGCACGATGACCAGGCACACGAGCCAGCCCGGGAAGAGTGACACGAGCGACGTGAGGATGAGCTGGGGCTTGAGGAACATGCCCGTGAACGGCAGCGAGTTCCACGCTTGGACCACGGGGTTGTTGTCGAGCGCGGTGACGGCCGACTGCAGCCAGGTGTTCGCGATGGTGGCGATGGGCTTTGAGGGCTCAAGATCGAGCGTGGCGCCGCTTGCGACGGCGTAGGTGCCCGCAACCGACACGTCGCCGCCCGCGGCGGGAAACACCGCGCCCTCGACCTCGATGCGCAAAAGCGACCCAGACGGTATGGGCTCCGCCATCTCAACAACGAGCCGCTCTCCGTCTGCGGTGGCAACGCCCTCGATGGGAATGCGCGTCAGCCCGTCGAGAACCGTGACCTTCGTGGTCGATCCGTCGAAGCTTCCGCCCTCGGGAAGCTCGAGCGTAACGGATGCGACCTCTTCGTTGTCGCCAACCGTGCCCTCCCACGTGAGTCGCGTGGGGAGGCCGCCGATGACAGCGCTTCCGCCATCCTCGTTTGAGCGCGCGGTTGCCTTGTTCGTGGTAAGGGCGTACGCGGGTGCGGACAGGGCGAGTGAGATGAGCAGCACAACGCCAAAGACGAGCGCACGAAGCGCTCGTCCAGTAGCGGCTGCATGGTTTGCGATGCGAGGCATGCTGACCTCTTTCGTGATGACTAGGCGCCGAACCACATGCTCTTGAGGTTGGCCATGGTGCCGTCGGCCTCCATATCGGCGAGGATCGCGTTGATGGCGGCGGTGAGGCCGGGATTGTCCTTGGAGACCACGATGCCGTACTGCTCGCCCGTGGGGATCTCGACGCAGACCTCGCAGTCGGTGAAGGAGACCTCGCACTGGTGGCCGATGACGGGCAGGTCGGCGCAGAAGGCGTCGTACTGGCCCGTGGAGACGCCCGTCATGCACACGGTGGGCTGAGTAAGGGGCACGATCTGCGCGTTGGGCAGGTTCTCGCGCGCCCAGAACTCGCCGGTGGTGCCCGACTGGACGGCGATGGTGATGTTGGGGTTGTTCAGGGCCTCCTCGGTCTTGGCCTCGCTGTCGGAGCGGACGGCGATGCCGAGGTTGGAATCGAGGTAGGGATCGGTGAAGTCGATCTCCTTAGCGCGGTCGTCGCGAATCGTGAAGGCGGAGTTGCCGATGTCAGCCTTGCCGCCCTGCTTGATCATGGGGATGATCGAGTCGAAGTCCTGCGGGGGCAGGTACTCGCACTCGAGGCCCAGGCGCGCGGCGATCTCCTTGGAGAGGTCGACGTCGAAGCCCTTGGCCTCGCCGTCCTCGTAGTAGTCGAGCGGCATGAAGTCGAGGTCGGAGGCAACGATGAGGGTGCCCGGCTTGACGAGGGTGTACTCCTCTGCGACAGAGCCTCCCTCGGGCTCGTCGGTGCCGCTGTTGCCGGATCCGCCGCAGCCGGTGAGGGCGAGCCCGCTCAGGATCGCCGCGGTCTTGAGGAAATCACGCCTGCTGAGATGGTTCATGACAGGTCCTTTCTGATGTAGTGGCACTGCGGTGCAAAAACGCAGTTTATGCGCTTCTGATAATGCACCCGCATGAATATTGTAGTTTGTTCTTTAACATAAATGACATATTGAGCGCATATAACTTGATAAATAATGCATAAATCTGCAAATTGGTTGCAATTTGTGTGCACAGCGTGTTCCGATTGATGCAGGCGGCCCCGCGCTGAGCGGAGCCGTCGAGAAGCGATATAAAAGCGGAGCCCCCGTGTTGGGAGCTCCGCGCATGGTCGTGCTTGGACCGCAGCCGAGGCTAGGCGAGCCACTTCTCCTTGAAGGATTCCATCGTGCCGTCCTCGATGATGTTGG
>CAMZCV010000196.1 GCA_947305035.1 uncultured Coriobacteriales bacterium
CCCGCCGTTCCAGCAGCAGGAGCAGATCACGAGCTACTTCAACAAGCTCGGCGACAAGCTGTACCACCTGCACATCATCGACTCCAACGGCGTTGACGACTCCCACGTCATGCCGGGCGAGGGCGTCCTGCCCATGCCGGAGCTCATGAAGGAGATCCAGGACTACTACCACTACGAGGGCACCGCGACCATCGAGCTCGTGACCGGCTACATCAACGAGCCGCGCCTCTATGCCAAGCGCGCCATCACCAACATCAAGGCGATGCTCGAGGCCTAAGGGGACGCACCCCGGGCGGCTGGGTGCCGCTTGGGGGAAGGAGGAGCCACCCATGTTCATCGACATCCACGTCCTCCCGGCCTTCTACGAGCCCATCAACGGGGACGAGCGCAAGGAGGAGCTGCGCCACGAGGCGCTCGACATCCACCTCAACGGCATCGCCAAGCTCGAGCACATCAAGAACCAGATGCGCTGCGCGGGCCTCGACAAGATGGCCCTGCTCGCCATCGATTACAGCTCCGAGCACGGCGAGCCCGTCGTCTCCAACGATGAGATCCGCACGCTCGTGGACTGCGAGCCCGACCGCTTCATCGGCATCGCAAGCGTCGACCCGCTCATGCCGTGCGCTGCCGACGAGCTCGAGCGCGCCTTCGCCGACCTCAAGCTCAAGGGCCTCCATCTGCATCTCGGGCGCACCCACATCATGCCCGGCGACGAGCGTCTCGCGCCCCTCTACAAGATCTGCGAGGCCTACAACAAGCCCATCATCTTCAACGCGGGCATGTCGTGGGAGCCCGGCTCGCTCGCCAAATACGGCAGGCCGATCGAGTACGAGGAGCTTGCCGCCACGCATCCCTCCTTACGCATCTGCCTTTCGCGCTTCGGATGGCCTTGGGCCGAGGAGTGCGCGATGCTCATGGTCAAGTATCCCAACGTCTACACCGACACGGGAATCCTCTACTTCGACAACGCGCGCGAGTTCTTCGACCGTCTCTTCAAGCACGAGGTCGCGCTCACGTGGATCGACCGCAGCCTGCGCCATCAGGTGATGTTCGGCAGCAACAACCCGCGCTTCGAGCAGATCCGCATGGCCCAGGCGCTCGACGGGCTTGGGCTGCGCGAGAGCACGCTCGAGCTCATCAAGGGCGGCAACGCCATCGAGTTCCTCGGCGGACTGGACTAAGGGGGTGCGAGCATGGTCAAGACGACGTCGCTGACCTTCCTCACCAGCGAGTACAACCAGTATTTCATCATCACCGACGAGGTCGAGAAGGCCGTCGCCGAGAGCGGCGTGACCGAGGGCATCGTCACCGTCATCACCCGCCACACCACGACGGGCGTGACCACCAACGAGGCGCTCGAGTGCCTCGAGAGCGACATCAAGGAGTTCCTCGGCAGGCTTGCTCCCGAGGACCATCCGTACGCGCATGCGCGCATGCTCAGGGACTACGGTTCCACGGCCGGCAATCCCACGGGGCACCTCAAGAGCCTGATCATGGGGAACCACGTGCACTTCCTCATCCATGAGGGCAAGATCGACCGCGGCGGCGCGCAGGACGTCTACTTCTGCGAGTTCGACGGACCCTCGTCGCGCACCATCATGATCCAGGTGATGGGGGAGTAGCGAGAACGACCAACTTGGAGCCGTCGATCAATTTCCGACGGCTCCGCTGGGTTTTCCGAAATTGGTATGAAATTACTGCATGCTCGTGTCGCAGTTGGTAGAATTGGCACAGTTCATCGTTCCAAATACCAACCACGTGAGGATGCAGCGCCATGAAGAGGAAGCATGCGATGAGTTCGAGGGATTTCGCAACCGAGCTCGTTGAGAGCTATATCGACGATATGGGGCTCAAGCCTGATCGACACGGGCGTCCTCTACAGCCGCATGGGATCGGGCACGTTCGTCGCACCGCCGAAGTTCGTGGGCAACCTGCAGGATGTCTACGGTTTCTCAGAGTCGGTGCGCCTCGCCGGGCGTGTTCCTGGCTCGCGCGTGGTTTTCGCCGTCATCCAGGAGTCCGACAAGAGCATCTCGCGCAAGCTTCGGGTTCCCTTGGGCACCAGCGTCTACGCGCTCAGGCGCGTGCGTCTCATCGACGGCATCCCGTGCTCCATCGAGACGGTCTTCATCAACATGGAGCGCTGCGCGGGAATCGAGCAGCATGATTTCTCGCGTGAGCCGCTGTTCGACGTCCTCCGCTGGGAGTACGGCATCAAAGCCGTATCCGGCGACGAGAAGATCTCCGTGACGACGCTCGATGCAGATGAGGCCGAGCTTCTCGAGATGGAGGAGGGCCACCCTGCCTTCTACAAGTCGGGCGTCGTGTTCGATGAGAACGGCGATCCGTTCGAGTACTACCGAACCGTGGCGCTCTCCGAGTACATCCGCTACGCGACCGAGATGACGGCGAGGTGATCGGAATGGCGAACGTCGACTACAAATCCCCCATCTACCTCCAGCTGCGCGAGGTCGTGCGCAGCAAGATCGAGGAGGGGGAGTATCCCCCCGGCATGGCCATCCCCTCGGAGAACGAGCTGTCCGAGATGTACGGCGTCAACCGCCTCACCGTGCGCAACGCCGTGGACGCCCTTGTGAACGAGGGCCTGCTCAGGCGCATCCAGGGCAAGGGCGCCTTCGTGGTGGGCGACCGCCTCGAGCGCGACCTCGACTCGCTCTCGGGCTTCCGCCAGACCATCCACGAGCGCAACGCCGAGCCGGGTACCAAGGTCCTCACCAAGATGCGCCGCAAAGCGGGCGGGAAGTACGCCCGCATCTTCGGTATCGGCGAGGACGACGATATCTTCTACATCAGGCGACTCAACACCGCCAACGGCGATCCCGTCTCCGTCGAGCATACCTTCATCCCCGCCACGAAGGTACCCAAGCTCGACGGCATCGACCTCGGCGTGTTCAGCCTCTACGAGGTCTACGGCTTCTACGGCGTGAGCCCGGTCAGGGCCTACGAGACGCTCGACCTGGTCACGCTCGAGGCGCGCGACGCCCGCATGCTCGATGTGGACCCGGGGCAGGTCGTGCTGCTGTTCACCTGCTACACCTACGACAAGGATGACGACGTCATCGAGTACACGTGCAGCTACACGCGCGGGGATAAGTGCAGCTTCACGGTTCACAACAGGTCTTAGGAAAGATGCGGGGCCCGGCTTTCGGGCCCCGTTCGGTATCTGGAAGGAGAGAATGGGAATGTCAGTCTACTTCATGGGAATCGACACGGGAACTTCGGAGACCAAGGGCGTCCTCATCGACATCGACGCCAACATCGTGGCGCAGAGCTCGGCGCAGCACGAGGCCATGAGCCCGTTCAACAACGCCTACGAGTACGACGCAGAGAAGGACTGGTGGGGCGATTTCTGCACCGTCTCAAAGGACCTTATCGCCAAGAGCGGCGTCGATCCCGCTGACATCAAGGCCGTGACCACGAGCGCCCTCGGACTCTGCTGCGTCGCGGTGGACGAGAACTGCGTTCCCACGCGCTACGCCATCTCCTACGGCATCGACGGACGCGCCGAGAAGCAGATGCGCGACCTCGAGGCGGAGTGGGGCCAGGAGTTCATCGACGAGCGCTTCGGGCGCCCCTTATGCTCCTCCGACGTGCCGCCCAAGATTCGT
>CAMZCV010000197.1 GCA_947305035.1 uncultured Coriobacteriales bacterium
GTCGCTCAACTCCAACGACGAGCGCGAGCAGACGCTCAACCAGCTCCTCTCCGAGATGGACGGCTTCGACAACCACAAGGGCATCGTGGTGCTGGCGGCGACCAACCGTCCCGAGACGCTCGACCCGGCGCTTCTGCGCCCCGGCCGCTTTGACCGCCGCATCCCCGTGGAGCTCCCCGACCTCGCCGGCCGCGAGGCCATCCTCAAGATCCATGCCGACGACGTCAAGATGGAGCCCGGCGTCGACCTGGGCGTCATCGCCCGCTCCACCCCCGGCGCATCCGGCGCCGACCTCGCCAACATCATCAACGAGGCGGCCCTGCGCGCTGTGCGCAACGGCCGCACGCGCGTGAGCCAGGAAGACCTCACCGAGTCGGTCGACGTGGTCATCGCCGGCGAGAAGAAGAAGTCCACGGTGCTTTCCGAGCACGAGAAGGAAGTCGTCTCCTACCACGAGACCGGCCACGCCATCGTCGCCGCCATGCAGAAGGGCTCTGCTCCCGTCACCAAGATCACCATCGTGCCGCGCACCTCGGGCGCCCTGGGCTACACCATGCAGGTCGACGAGGACGAGCACTTCCTCACCACGCGTCAGGAGGCCAAGGACAAGATCGCCGTGCTCTGCGGCGGACGCGCTGCCGAGGAGCTCATCTTCGGCGAGATGACCACGGGCGCCAGCAACGATATCGAGCGCGCCACGGCCCTCGCGCGCGCCATGGTCACGCAGTACGGCATGAGCGAGAAGTTCGGCATGGTAGCCCTTGGCCAGCAGCGAAACCGCTATCTGGGCGGAGGCACCGAGCTCACGTGCTCGGAGGGAACCGCCCGCGAGATTGACGCCGAAGTTCAGCGTCTCGTTGAGGAAGGCCACCAGACTGCCCTCGCCACGCTTCATGCAAACCGCTTCAAGCTGCATGAGATCGCGCACTACCTGCAGCGCAAGGAGACCATCACCGGCGAGGAGTTCATGAACATCCTCACGCGCGACGACGGCTTCGCGCCCAAGATGGCCGCGATGCAGAGCAACTAGCGCAAATCAGGCAAACAGCGAATAAGAGGGCCCCGAAAGGGGCCCTCTCCCGTTCTTAAGGTTCAACCTCAGAGTCAGCCGCGCGCGAAGAGCTCCCAGAATGCGACGGCCGAGGAAGCGGCAACATTGAGCGAGTCCACACCACGCGCCATGGGGATGATCACGTGGCGGTCGCAGGCATCGAGCACCGCACGGGAGAGCCCCGCCCCCTCGTTGCCGAAGAAGAGCGCGCGCTTCTCGGGAACCTTGAGCGAAGGATCGTCCAGGCTCACGGCATCGTCCTCGAGCGCGAGCGCGTAGCAGGCGAATCCCGCATCGCGAAGCACGGCGATCGTTGCTCTTGGCCAAGCGTCGGGTTCCGCCTGCGCCCAGGGAAGCCTGAAGGTGTTCCCGATGGATACGCGGATAGCGCGGCGTGCAAGCGGGCTCGTGCACGACGGCGAGAGGACCACTGCGTCAACGCCGAGCGCAGCGGCCGAGCGGAAGAGCGCGCCGACGTTGCTCACATCGACGAGGTCCTCCACGACGCAGACGTTGCGTGCTCCTTCGATGGCTTCTGCCACCGTGAGCATGGGCTTGCGGCGGAAGGCTGCGAGCACGCCGCGCGTGACCTTGTAGCCCACCAGCTCGCTCATCGCCGTATGCTCCATCACATAGATGGGCACCTTGGAATCCACGCGTTCGAGCAGGTACGCGCACGACTCGAGACGCCGTTCGTCAATGAGCATCGAGACGCACTCGAGCCCTTCGTCAAGCGCCACCTCGAGAGCCATCTTCGTCTCGACGATCATGAGGGAATGCTCGTCCTCGAAGCGCGTGCGCAGCGGATGGTCCGTCAGGTCGCGGTAGTCGGCGAGGACCTCATTATCCAAGCATTTCACTTCGATTATTGCCATAGAATCCACACGTTTCTTCGCTGGGAACAACATACAATAGTATAGATGCGCAGACCCGATGGAAACGCAGCGTAAACACCGACACCGGAGTGAGGTCCAAAGCAAGATGGCAGACGCACCCAAGCACCAGCTTGTCACCGAAGAGCCCGCAGAAGATACCCAGAGCAAAACCCAGGCCAATACAACGGAAGCACCCAAGCACCAGCTTGTCACCGTGGAGCCCGTCGAGAAGGTCCGCGGCCGTCGCCTGTGGATCATCCCCGCGGCGCTTGCAGGTCTCGTCTCGGCCGCCTACATCGGCGGCTCGGTCTATTTCATGAGCCATTTCCTGCCCAACACCACGGTCAACGGCACCGACGTCTCCTACCAGCCCGCAGAGCAGCTCGCAGAGTCCATCTCGCAGAGCGCCGACGACTTCAGCGCGACGGTCAAGGGCGCGGGCTTCGAGATCCCCCTCACCGCGGCGGACATCGATTACGCCTACGACGGCAACTCCTGCGCCGAGGGCGCGCTGTCCCAGCAGAACCCCTGGACATGGCCGCTTTCCTTCAACGAGTCGCAGAGCCTCACCGTCGAGCCCGAAGCCACCTACAATGCCGAGAAGGCTTGGAGCCTCTTCGAGCCGTTCGTCGAGGAGGGCAAGCAGAAGCAGGGCGGCCTCGCCAACCAGGGCGTCTATTTCGACGAGGCCTCCGACCACTACATCGTGGATCCCCAGGTACATAACGCCATGCTCGACCACAGCCTCGTCATCTCAGCCATCGACAGCGGCATCGCGTCGGGCGATTCCACCATCGAGATCGGCGAGGACTGCTACAAGGTCGACCCCGAGACTCAGGAGCGCCTCGACAACGCCAACTTCTACTGCGATGCCAAGATCCACCTCACGATGAACGGTGTGGACGCCATCGACATCGACGGCAAGCAGATCAACTCCTGGCTCACCGTCAACGAGGACGGCACCGTCACGCTCGACGAGCAGGCCGTGCTCGACTACGGCCCGGGCGAGCTGTCCGACCTTCTCGACAGCGTGGGCAAGCCGCGCACCTACACCCGTCCCGACGGCGAGGAGATCACCGTCGAAGGCGGCACCTACGGCTGGCTCATCGATGGCGCTGCGTCGTCGCAGCTTATCCTCGAGGCTCTCAAGAGCGGCAAGGCGCAGACCGTGGAGATCCCCACCTTCCAGAATGCCGACCGCGTCGATCCTGGCGGGCAGGACTGGCCCGACACCTACGTCGACGTGGACATCTCGGAGCAGCTTGCCCGCGTGTACGTCGACGGCGAGTTCATAATGGACGCCGAACTCGTCACCGGCATCCCCAACTCCAAGTACGAGACACCGCGCGGCGTCTACTACATCACCGAGCACGAGGAGCAGGTCGACCTCTACAATCCCGGCAACGTGCCCGAAGGCGTCACGCCCCAGGGATTCGAGATCTTCGAGGGCGGCTGGTACTCCCACGTCGACTACTGGATGGCGTTCATCGACAGCTCCACCGGTCTGCACAACTCCGACTGGCGCACCGTGTACGGCAGGGACTACGACGGCGACCTCATCTATCTCTACAACGGCAGCCACGGCTGCATCAACATGAGCTATGACGATGCCCAGCAGATGTACGGCCTGACCGAGCTCGGCGATGCGGTCATCGTCCACGACTAGCCGTCACGTACAGAGAAACGCGAACGCGCCCCT
>CAMZCV010000198.1 GCA_947305035.1 uncultured Coriobacteriales bacterium
GTGCGGGTCAGTGCCTTGCCACAGCTAAGCATCACCGAGCCTGGCCGTGCTTCGCCTTTGCGAGTCTGCGCAATGCCCACGCCTCGTATAGCTCTGCCACGCCTACGCCTTGCCTGTCCGCACTATGCCGCTGCACCGCGGGCCGTTTCGCTGCCATGCGCCATTGCGATGCCGTCTTTGCCCCGCCGCAGCTCTGCAAGTCAGCGCCTCGCCCATGCGTTGCGATTCATTGCGCAACCTTGCCCCTGCTATGCCACGCAACGCCCCAGCATTGCCGGGCCAAGCCCAAAGCGGAGATGCAGCGCACAGCATTGCCCCCGCGGCTCCGTGCCAATCATCGCCGATGCCGTGCCAATCGATGCCTAACGCAGCTAAGCCGTCGCCGTGCCAATCGATGCCCCGCCACCGCATTGCCAAGCCTCGCCCATGCGTTGCCAGTCCGTGCCATCGCACCGCCCTGCTTTGCCATCGCGTAGCGCCCAACGCCGCGCAATTCCTCGCCATTGCCTTGCAGGTCCGAGCAACGCACCGCCTTCGCCAAGCGTGGCAGTCTCTGCTGTGCCCTCGCTTTGCGACGCGGACTTCACATTGCCTTTGCGCCGCACACCTCGCATTGCCGCCGCCCTGCTGATACATTGCCTTTGCTAGGCGCTCGATGCTCTTCCTCGCCGTCGCTCAGCCCAGCGCCGCCCTGCTCAGCCCTAGCCCAGCAGGCCCAGTCCGTAGGCGAGACTCTGCGCCCAGCAGATCGTGGCCCAGAGCGCGAACGGGGACGCCAGCGCGAGTCCGCCGCGCACGATGTCGAGCGCGTCCTCCCGCGCCCGCTTCTCGCCGCGGTGCATGTAGCGCAGCCGCCTGCGCTCCTGGAACGTGAGCGTGGGGTCGATGGCCCTCCGCTCTACAATCTGTGTCCGTGCCATCTGGTAAACTCCTTCCTGTGCGCCGTGTGCGCACTTCTCTCTGGCGCGCGCCGTGCTCTTGCCCAGCTATCGGCGCGCGTTCGTTACCCCGAGCCATTCCTCCACCCATTGCCTTGTCGTGCGCTTTCCGCGCGTCGTGCCGTTGGGCGTGACCGTGCGCAGCTTGCCCGCCTTTATGGCGTCATAGAGTGTCCGCTTCGGTATCCCGGTCAGCTCGTGGACCTCCTGAACCGTGTAGTAGTGCTCCATCTGTCCTCCTGTGCCCACCGAGCGCCCCGCAGGAACGGCGGGCGGCAGGGCAGCGTAGCCACGCGCAGACTCGCGCTTGCGCTGCGGGCGGTGCCTGTGCCCGCGCGCTCCGCTTTCCCTTGCACGCGAAGCCGCCGGAAAGGATGTACAGCGGCCCCCGTCGTATGGCGGGCGGGTAGGAGGTGGAGCACCCCTCCGCGTGGCCCGCCGCCCCTGTGTGACGCTCGGTGGTTGGTCACTAGACTATTGCGTTAAACGCAACCGCTACGGCAAAAAAAGAGCTGCCACGGCGTCGCGCAGCAGCTTGCGCCCGGACTCGTTCATATGCTCGTAGATGTCTGCGAGGTTGCCCAGCGTCATGTCTCTGGGGTTGTCTTCACGCAGAGCGAACGTCTGGCGTGCCTTGATGCCGCATGCTGCCGCCGCATCGTCCTGCGTCATGAAGGACGCCCTACGTGCTGCCACAAACGGCTCAGACTCGATGGTTACCATGTATCCTCCTAACTCGGTTTACCGTTGCCGCGTTCTTACGGCAGGTTGTTAGTACCCAATGCGGATGTGTTCCGCGTGAATTGCGTTGCGATCGTCCTGCTACGCCAGCTCACCGGGACGTTACCGGGTGTGCGTTTCAGCGCAGGCTCCGTGGCTTCTTGTGCTCGTCACATTACTGAGGTTCCAACACACTTGGGTAGTCACCTGAAACCGAGTAGTATTCGCCGTGGTGGAGGTTGCGCAGGCTAAAGACGGCCCCCGGGTGCGCAGCCCCCATCACGACGGACGCGGTTTCGCCCCCGCGTCATGGGCTGATTGGCTACTTGACGAGCAGCGCGTAGAGGGCGTCGTTGTAGCTGCGCTCACGGTGGAGCACGTACAGGCTGCCATCGCTGAACTCGTCATCGCCGCCCTCGGACTCCCAGCTGTACTCGTCGCCGTTGGCAGCGCGGAGCAGGCGCTGGTGCATGTCCTTCGTCTTCTCGAGCTTGAGGTCGTACCACTCGCCGAGAAGGATGCAGATTGCCGTCTCGCCGTAGAGGTCGCGTGCCTTGCGCATGATGGGAACGCCGACGGTCGGCACGTACTGGGCGCACCAGCGGGCGAGGTGGTCGGCGAACAGGGCGAAATCGTCCTCGTTGTCGCACTGCGGATGGCCGAGCACGGGGACGGTTGCGGTGGTGGTCTTGGTGGTCATGGTCTGCATCCTTTCGGTCGGTTGGTTGCTTGTTGAACACATCATAATCTAACGTTGCGTTAAACGCAACTACTAATTGCGTTATTTGTCGCTAACTTCGTGTAAACTATGTGTTAAACGCAACTCCTAAGAACTGGAGCGAGCATGGGACTCCCGGAGAACATCGACGCATTGCTGGTCAAATTCGAGATCACTGCCGAACAGCTCGCCCGCGTTGCGGACGTGAACCCGTCCAGCGTTGCGAGGTGGCGCAAGAACTCGCAGATGCGCAAGTCTTCGCTTGAGCGAATCTGCGACTTCTTCGGGCTGACGGAAGATGACCTGCTCTCGACCGAGAACGGACTCGCCGCGAAGGAGCATGGACGCGTCCCCGATGCTGGCCTGTCCGAGGACGAGCGCGAGCTGCTTTCGCTGTTCCGCTCGATGGGTGACGAGAAGAAGCTGGCGCTGCTGTCGGTGGCGCGTGCGATGTAAGGAGGACAGACATGGGATTCATGGACCGATTCATGGAAGCTGCTAAGGAGCAGGCCGAAAAGGAGAAGAAGAAGGCCGTGAAGCGCGCAGCGGACAACGCCGTGGAGGTGCCGGAAGGACTCAGCACGTCCACCGTGTACACCTACGACGGCAGGCCGTTGAAGGGCGTCCGCGTAGGCAGCACCATCAGACTCGTGTTCGTTGAGGGCACACACAAGATGGAGAGCATCTACACGGGGACCGTCGCAGAGGGAAACGTGGCCGTGGCGTACAAGGGCAGGCTGGTGGGCTTCATCAGCGCAAACCGCAATTCCGACCTCATGGCGTCCGTCCGCGACAATCTCGGCCCGCTGTCGATTCAGGCCATCGTTGACGGGCGCAGTGATGGCGGATGGCCCGAGATTACGCTCCACTACAACCGCAAGTGGCTGCTCGACCACGCGAAGAAGTAGGCCATCATGGCGAAGCGCAAGACCAAACGCAGCGCGTGGGCGTCCATCACACAGGTGGACGCGAGCACGTACCGCATCAGATACTGGTCCTCCGGCCCCGACGGCTACAAGCGCCGCTCCAAGACCGTCCGCGGCTCGCGCAAGGATGCCGAACGCGCCCGCTCCGAGCTGATGCTCGCGCACTCCGACGATGCGCCCTGCCCGACCGTGGGCGAGGTGTGGGAGCGCTGGGCGCTGCCCGCCTACGAGCGCCGCGAGCGCGACGGGGACATGAGCGCCTACACGCTGCGCCAGTACCGCAGCGGCTGGAACAAACACGCATCCCCTCGCTGGG
>CAMZCV010000199.1 GCA_947305035.1 uncultured Coriobacteriales bacterium
GCTGCGCCGGGCATGCCCATACACCTTTCCACCCAGATGAGCACCATGAACGCCACCGCGGCGCGCTTCTGGCACGAAGCGGGCGTTCGGCGCATTGTGCTCTCCCGCGAGCTCTCCTTGGAACGCATCCGGGCCATGCGCGCCGCGCTGCTCAATACCGCCGAACCGGTCACGGCGACCATTGCCACCGTGCTTTGGCTCAAGACGTCGTTCACCGCAGCCGAACTCATAGGTTTCGCGCTCATCCTGGCGATGGTCTTCCTCACCACGGGGGAAGACGAGGGCTAGGGCAAGGCGCTATCTGACCGTCTTCGCTATGTTGGTGAAGTGGTCGGCGATCCTCTCAACATCCGATGAGAGCGAAAGGTACCTCGTCGCCACCTCCGCGGTGATGGTGCCGTCGGCGATTCTCGAGATGTAGTTGCCTGCCATGCGCTCGGCAAGCTCGTCCATCTTCTCCTCAAGCGCGAATGCCTGCGCCTTCGATTCCCTATTCCCGTAAACGTATGCGTCCATTGCTGATGCATAGAGCTTGTCCACGGTGGATCTCGCTTCCTCTATCTCGGCGATGCTCTCCGAGGAGAACCGCTGTCCGATGCCGGCGAGCGCGTCGGCATATTCGACGATGTTCACCGCATAGTCGCCCACGCGCTCGAGGTCGGAGACCGTGTGGAACGCCTTCGACAGGTAGTCGTGGTCGGCTTCGTTGAGCTTCGAGTTGAGCAGCTTGGTCATGAACAGCACGATCTCCCTGTTGAGATTGTTCAGAAGGTCCTCGTTCTCCTGGAATCGCAGCCTCTCCGAGAAGTCCAACGACGTTGCGATATCCAAGGAGCGGTCGAAGTTCTCGATTGCGACCTCGGCCATGCCCGCGATCTCCGCCTTGACCTGGGCGACGGCGATGACGGGCGTTGCCAGCATGTTCACATCGGCGTAGCGCAGGTGCGTGATGGCGGGAGACTGCTCCTCGCTCTCCTCTCCTTCGGGGATGATGCTGGTGACGAGCGCGACAATCGCCTCGGTGAGCGGGAACGCCACGATGACGGCGAGCACGTTGAAGACGGTATGGAACACGGCGAGCTGCGTCTGGGGAGCGCCGGGGAACATGCCTCCGAAGATGGAGCCGAGCGAGACCGCTCCACCAGAGAATACCCTGATCAGCTGGCCGATGATGACGAACAGGATCACGCCGCCGCAGTTGAACAAGAGGTGGATGGCCGCGGTTCTCTTGGCATTTGCGCCGCTTGTTATGCTCGCGATGACCGACACGACGCATGATCCTATGTTGGATCCCATGGTGAGGAAGATGCCCTGATCGAGCGTGATAAGGCCTGCCACGAGCATGGTGATCGCCACCGATGTCATGACGGAAGAGCTCTGGATGATCGCCGTGAGGACGGCACCCGTCAGGATGAGCAGCATTCCGTTCTCGATCGACGCGAGGAACGCACGGACGCTCTCGAGCTGGGCGAATCCCTCCATGGAGCTGCTCATCATCGAAAGGCCGACGAACAGCATGCCGAAGCCCGTGATGATCCCGCCGATCGTCCGCGCTTTGTCGCGCTTCGATCTCTCCGCGATGAATGCACCGACGCAGGTGAGGGCCGAGAAGATGGCGGTAGTTGAAACCGCATCGGAGCTGAACATGCCCAAAGCCACGATATGCGCGGTGATGGTCGTGCCGATGTTTGCTCCGAAGACCACCGTCGCGGCCTGAGCGAGCGTCATGATGCCCGCGCTTACGAAACCGATGACCATGACGGTGGTTGCACCGGAGCTTTGGATTGCCGCGGTGCCCACAGCGCCGATGACCACGCCGAGGAGCTTGCTCTTCGATGCACTGGCGAACATCGCTCGGAGCTTATCGCTGCCGATCGACTCGAGGTTCTCGCTCATCATCTTGCATGCGATGAGGAAGATGCCGATGCCTGCGAGGAGGGATAGCGCAGATGCGGCAAGGGAGAAGGAATCCATGAGATTCTCCTTTGGGGGAATGTATTGGGTTGTGCGGTAGTTGATCGGTGACCGCTACGGGGCGGGCACCGTAGGAGATGCTAGGTACATGCGGGGCTTGCTGCTCCTTCCAGTCGGTTTGCAGCAAAAAACGAGGCTTTTGCTGCAGGCTGTCATGCGGCAAAAGTCTCGCTTCTTCGAACATACCCCGGGGATTGGTCGATCCCGTACTGACGATGGCATGTTACGCATGTTCAATGCGCAAGCTACTCCCTTTTATGGGTTCATCATAGCAGAAAAAGGAGCAGAAACTGTTCTTGCAGTCAGTTTTGTTTGTAATGGATGCGTTACAGCTGGTCAGTGGGCCAAACGGCAACAAGTTGCGCTGCGGTGGCAGCATACCAGGCGTCTCCCGGCGGGCAATAGCGGGCAGCTGCGGCATAGGTGAGGGTGTAGCCGTATCCGTTGGACAAGCCTGCAACGTGCGCGCGGATGGAGCTGTCCCAATCGCTGCCGAGATAGGCGAACCAACCCCAGGCATTATAAGGCTCGAAACAGTACCAGCCCTTGGAGCTCTCGACGGCTGCGATGGCAGGTGACCAGCGCGGATCTACGCCGTAATCCCAAGCAGCTTCGGCGAATGCATAGCCATACCCTGCAAGAGGAGAGCCGGCAAGGTAGTTGTCGATGCGGACGCTCCACACGCTGACGAAATACTCGCGGGTGGTGACGACGGGATCGGTCTCTACGGTGCCGGAATCCTCGCCGCCCTCGGAACCTCCTTCATCTCCGCCGCCGTCTCCAGGATCATCGGTATTGTCCCCGGGTGCGGTAGGCTCGACGATGACGGCGGGCACACCGCCCGTGGCTCCCGTGTCTGTAGAGGACGGGGCCTCCACGGCGGCTTCCTGGCCGCTGGCATTGGTGAACGACTCGCCCTCGTGGGCGCGGGCTTCCTCGATGGCACGCTCGCGCGCTTCGCGCTCGGCGGCTTCCTGGGCGAGAATGGCGGCCTGCAGCTCCTCGCGTGCGGCGATGGCATCGTTGAGGGCCTGCTCGGCGGCGGCGCGCTCCGCCTCTGCCAGAGCCATGTCCTCCGCAAGAGCCTGACGCGTGGCGTTGAGCTCGGCGTCGAGGTCGATGAGTGCCTGGAGCTCGCTGTTGTTGCGCGTCTGGATGATGTCGAGGTACTGGATGGTGGCGACCATGTCGTAGAAGTTGTCGGCCGAGAGGACCAGCTCGATGAGGCCGGATGCATCGCAGGAGATGCGATACTGCCAGCGGATGGAATCGCTCGTGCGCTGGCGCTGCTCGGGCAGGATCGCCTCGATCTCGGCGATGCGCGCCTCGTTGGCGTCGATCTCGGCCTGGAGCTCTTCGATGTGCTTGAGAATGGTGTCGTATTCGTCGCTGCAGCGCACGACCTCGGCCTGAAGCTCGGCCATGGTGGCCGCCTCCGCCTTGGTGGGAAGCAAGATGATGAGTCCGAGCACCGCAGCTAGAAGCAGGGGTGCAGCAGCATTCCATCTATGTCGTGGCCTCTTCGGCAAATTCGTCCCTCGTGAGTCGATGAACACGCAACTAACCACTTTACCGTAGTTTTGCTCGAATCACGTTTCTTTCACGATTGGAGGACATTGATGGAGTGCGAGC
>CAMZCV010000200.1 GCA_947305035.1 uncultured Coriobacteriales bacterium
CCTCATCAACGCCTTCTGGAAGTACTGATTCGTTGTTTTGTGCGCATAGAGGGACACGAAAACCCGCTGACGTATCAGGAACCAGCAACCTGATTGTCTTGATTGAATAATGGCATGCGGTTATCGCATATATGCCCTCATCTATGCGGTAGTTTGTTAGTTCGCACCATCCGGTTCTGTATTCGTGATACGCCAGCGGGTTTTTGTGGTCTGCGAAGCAATTGGAACAATTCGCCATCATCCGAATAGGGAGTATCCTCCGATGGCACCAAATGGCAAATTCCCAGCTCAGAGGCGTGTAACCGCGATTAAACCCGTGTAAGCGGGTGGTTAATCCCCTTGTAGTCTCGCCAACTCGAATCCCTTCCCGCAACGTGTAAGGCAGCAAAAAGGGCATCCCGCCCAATCCGCCATTCATTCTTTTAGGAGGGGAATCATGGCAGAAGAAGTAAAGGCAGCAGTGGAGGAGCAGTCCGCAGAGGACCTCGAGCTTCTCACCCAACCGATCAAGCCCACGTACAACAAGTATTCGCTCATCACGTTCCAGGGCATGCTCGCGCAGATCATCATGGTCGTGCTCGAGGGCGTCGTCATGGGCATCGGCCTCGGCGCCCACGGCCTCGCGTGCGTCTCGATCATCATGTCCGTCGAGTACATCAACCTCTCGTTCGGCAACCTCTTCGGCACCGGCGTTCCCACCGTCATCGGCAACCGCCTCGGCGCCGGCGACAAGGACGGCGCGCAGCATGCGTTCAGCCAGGGCTTCTGGATGACCGTCTACTTCGCCATCGTCGTCGCTGTCATCTTCGAGATCTTCCCCAACCAGCTCGCCGTCTTCTTCGGCGCCACCGAGGACATCCTCGTCGACTCCGTCATCGGCATCCGCGCCTTCGGCATCTTCCTGCCCTTCACCATCATCGGCCAGATGGTCGCCGCCGTGCTTCGCGTCGATGAGAAGCCCCAGCAGTCCGCGAACCTCATGACCGTCTCCGCCGTCATCTCCATCGCATGGCTCGCCCTCTCCGTGCTCGTGCTCAAGATGGGCACCCTCGGCGCCGGCATTTACTACGGCCTCACCATCGGCATCTGGGCTGTCGGCATCATGTACTTCGTGGGCGACAGCGCCACCCTCAAGATTCTTACCAAGGACATGGCTCCCGACTTCGCCGTGTGGGGCGAGATCTTCAAGATCGGCTTCCCGTTCTTCGTGACCCAGATCGGCACCTTCATCTACAACGTCGTCGCCGCTAACGCCATCGGCGCCGTTGCAGGCGAGGACGCCTCCCTCTACATCGGCGCGTTCGGCGTCATCTCCGGCTACATCGTCTACATCCTCATGATGTTCTCGAACGTCCTCACCTACGGCATGCAGCCCATCGTGTCGGTCAACAACGGCGCCAAGAAGTACGACCGCATCAAGGAGGTCCTCAACTACTCCACCGTCGCGCAGCTCATCATCATCACCGTGCTCGCCGCGCTCGTGTGGGTCTTCGCAACCCCCATCGCCAACTTCTTCGACGGTGGCGACCCCGTCCTCACCGAGGCCGTCGTCGAGGCGCTCCACATCTTCATCTTGGTTGCCGCTCTCGGCTTCCTCGGCACGCACGTGAGCTCCTACCTGCAGTGCATCGAGAAGATCGTGCCCGCCACCATCGTCTCCCTGCTCCGCTACGTCATCCTGGCCAGCCCGCTCATGGTGCTCGTCGGCAACGCCTTCGGCAACATCACCGGCGTCTGGTACGGCCTGCTTGCAGCCGACATCCTCACCGGCGTCATCTGCCTGGTCATCGTGGCCCGCGAGAACAAGCGTCTCTCCGCCGCCGCCTAGCCTGCACTTCCGGAGCCCGCGGCACCCCGCTGCGGGCTCCTTCTCTATCGTTTCGAAGGGAGCTCCACATGTACGCAGATCTCGTCATCAAGTCTTCCGCCGTGTTCACCGGCACGGGCGCCCTGCCTTTTGCGGGCGGCGTGGCCATCAAGGGTGACACCATCCTCACCTGCGGAAACGATCTGCACCTTGCGCCGTTCATCGGGCCGGACACCCAGGTGCGCGACTTTGGCGACAAGCTCGTGATGCCCGGACTCATCGACTCGCACACCCACTTCGCGCAGGGCGCGATGACCACCGACCCCGACTTCTGCGTCAACCTGATTGACTGCACCAGCTTCGAGCAGGCCATGGAGCGCGTGAAGGCCTTCGCGGACTCGCATCCCGACAACGAGTGGCTCGCCGGAGTGCAGGTCATCCAGTTCCAGTGGGCCGTCCCCGAGATGCCCACGGCTGCCATGATCGACGAGTGGATCTCCGATCGCCCCGTCTTCCTGGCCCAGGTCGACATGCACACCTTCTCGGCCAACACCTGCGCCATCAACAAGGTGGGCGTCACCAAGGACACGCCCGATCCCTCCGGCGGCAAGATCCTCAAGGACGAGAACGGCGAGATCACGGGCGTCTTCTCCAACAACGCCGGCACGTTCTTCCTCGACAAGGTCTTCGCGCCCGCCCTCGAGGTTGCCGAGGACTCCTTCGAGAAGACCGCGCGTTACGCCAACAGCCTGGGCATCACCTCGGTGGGCGTCGTGAACCCCACGTTCGTCGCCCTGGAGGATCCCTTCAAGATCTTCGCCGACATGAACCGCGCCGGCCGCTTCCCGCTGCGCGCCTTCCTCTACACCGACCTCTTCGAGATCGAGACCATGACGCGCGACGAGATCTGCGCCAAGTACAGCCATCCCGGCACCACCATCGAGTGGAACGGCCTCAAGCAGTTCATCGACGGCGTGTGCTCCGACCACACCGCCTGGATGCTCGAGCCCTACACCAACAAGCCCGAGACCTGCGGCGAGCCCGCCGAGGATCCCGAGCGCGTCCGCGCCGCCATCCTCAAGGCATGCGAGAACGGCATGGCCGTGCGCATCCACGCCATCGGCGACCGTGCCATCCGCACCATCCTCGACGACTTCGAGGAGGCCGAGAAGCTCTACGGCAAGCAGGGCCTGCGCCACTCCATCGAGCACAACGAGACCGTCCACCCCGAGGACCTGCCGCGTTACGCCCGCATGGGTATCGCGCCCGCGTTCCAGCCCTGGCATATGCTGCTCGACATGGCCGATCTCGCGAAGGACGACGCCGTGGGCCCCGAGCGCGCCGCCCTCTCCTGGCCGCTTCGCTCGATGATCGAGAGCGGCGCCAACATCCACCTGGGCTCCGACTTCCCCGTGGTGGGCATCGAGCCCTGCGAGGAGATCTACGGCGCCGTGTACCGCATGCTCGAGGATGGCTCCAATCCCGAGGGCTGGTTCCCCGAGGAGCGCATCACCATGGCCGAGGCCCTCAAGGCCTACACCTACGGCTCCGCGTACGCCATGGGCATCGAGGACCGCTTCGGCACGCTGGCAGCCGGCAAGAAGGCAGACATCTGCGTGCTCGACCGCAACCTCTTCACCTGTGCGCCGTCCGAGGTGCTCGAGATGAAGTCCGTCCTCACCCTCATCGGCGGCGAGGTCGTCTTCGAGGCCTAACCTCTCCTGAATAAGACAGTTACCCGGTCATTTGTCTCGCAGGTTTTGATGGGACAGTGACCGGGTAAC
>CAMZCV010000201.1 GCA_947305035.1 uncultured Coriobacteriales bacterium
CTGCCGAAGGACCTGATGAAGGCCCTGGTTGCCGCCATGAAGGCCGCCGGCAAAACGACCTTCCTTGTGTTCGTGACCTACGACGAGGCGAGCTGCCTCGACGGCGCGCAGACCGCGATCGACTGCGGCTTCGACTACCTGATGGGCACGATCTACTATGACTCCGTCGCCAAGCTCCTGGCCGCCAACGGTATGGACTACCTGCCCTTCGTCGGCAAGGTCTCCGGCAGCCCGAGCATCCTCGAGGGCACGAACGAGGAGATCATCCAGAACGCGAAGGACCTGATGGCCAAGGGCATCAAGGGCTTCGACATCCTGGCCTACCGCCATGTGGTCGACGGCGAGAAGCTGGCCTATGAGTTCTGCGCGGCCGTGCCCGCCAAGATCTGCATCGCCGGCAGCATCAACAGCTTCAAGCGCATCGACACCATGTTCGACATCGGCCCCTGGACCTTCACGATGGGCTCGGCCCTGTTCGAGAAGAAGTTCGTCCCGAGCGGCAGCTTCCGCGACAACCTGATCGCCGTCGCCTACTACATGGCCGGCAAATAAGAAATCACAGCCAGACAATGCCGGTGTGCGACCCACACCGGCATTGCGTCAGAAAGAGGTGCCCATGACTGACATCAGCATCGGAAAGGCCCAGCGCCTGACCGCCCCCTGCCCCTTCGCCCTGCTGACGACGCTTCGGGACGACGGAGGAACCAATGTGATGGCCGTCTCCTGGTGGAGTTATCTGTCGAATCACCCGCCGACCCTCGGCGCCTGCCTGAGCAACAAGGGGCTGAGCGGCGAGCTGATCCGCAAAAACGGGGAATTTGCCCTGTGCATCCCCGGGGAGGAGCTCAGGGACGCCGCCCTGCGCTGCGGACAGTGCTCGGGCCGGACGGTCGACAAGGCGGCGGAGTTCGGCATCCCCCTCGAGGACGCCGCACAGATCGCGCCGAAAGTCGTCGCCGGCTGCCGCGTGGTCTTCGAGTGCAGGCTCGTCGACACGAAGGAGGTCGGCGACCACACGATCTACATCGCCGAGCCGCTCGCCATCCGCGGCGACGAGAGCGTCCGGGCGCTCTTCGCCTTCGACGGCTACGCGAGACTCGGCTCCGTAACAGAGTGTTAAGAGAGGAAAAAAGCCTATGATCATGGATTGCGACAAGTACGCGGGCAAATGCGTTTGCGGCCGCGTGCATACTCTGGAGACCAGAAAGGTCGTCGTCGACGAGAAGGCGATCGAAAACTTTGAGACCTATATGGAGGAGCTGGGCCTGACCGGCCGCAGGACCGCCATCTATGACGAGATCACCTGGAAGCTGACCGAGGGCCAGCATGTCCGGGCCGATCAGAACATCATCCTCGACCCCAACGGCCTGCACGCCGAGGACGTGCTCATCGAGAAGATGATGGAGCAGCTCGACCATCCCGACGTGCTGATCGCCGTCGGCGCGGGCACCATCATGGACTTCGGCCGCTACCCGGCCTATAAGCTCGGCATCCCCTTCGTGGCGATCCCGACCCTCGCCTCCTCGGACGGCTTCACGGCCAACATCTGCTCGGCCATCCTCAACGGACAGAAGAAGTCCACGCCCATGTGCGCCCCGGTGCTCGTGATCGCGGACCTCGACATCATCAAGGGCGCGCCGCAGCGCCTTGTGGCCAGCGGCATCAACGACATCCTGGCCAAGTACATCTCCATGCTCGACTGGCGCATCTCGAAGCTGGTGGCGGACGAGTACTTCTGCCCGGTGGTGGCGGAGCTGGCCGATCACGCGCTCATGCTCATGCGCGGCGCGGCCGACAAGTACGCCGCGACCGGCGTGGCCGACCACGAGGCCATGACCATGGCCCAGATGGAGAGCGGCCTGACCATGCAGCTGCTCAACCACTCCAGGGCGGCCTCCGGCGCGGAGCATCTGATGGCCCACATCGTGGAGATGCACCCGCCGCGCCTTGAGAAGGCCGAGGGCATCCACGGCGAATGCGTCGGTGTCGGCACCTTCGCCTGCATCAAGGAGTACCCCCGCCTGGCCGGGCTGACGCCCAAGGCCAAGCCCTTCACGCCCATCAGCGAGGACTGGGTGCGCGAGAAGTTCGGCGACCGGCTCACCCCGGGCATCATGAAGGAGAACGAGAACGACGTGCTCGCGACCTTCGATCCGCAGAACATCGTCGACCACTGGCCGGAGATCAAGGCCATGATCGACGCTCTCCCTTCCGTGGAGGAGATGGAGGCCCTCTACAAGGCCTGCGGCTGCAAGTATCTGCCCGAGCATATCGGCATCGACCCCGCCATCGCCGACGAGGTCCTCGATATGTCCGCCGCCATCCGCAACCGTCTGACCCTGATCCGCATGAAGCGCGTTCTGGACTTTTCGTAACGTCGACTGCAAAGCTCCGCTTCGCGATCGAACCGCTGTCTATGAAAAAGGAGTAATCGCTATGATTGATGAAAGACTTATCCGCGCAGACGCCACCAAGCTGGACGAGCTGCACGAGATCATGCAGCAGCAGCCGCATGCCGAGCTCCTCTGCGACATCGGCATGAAGGCCATCCACATCGGGCACCGCACCGTCGAGGAGATCTGCGGCGCCGTCAAGTCCCTGACCCCGGGCAAGAAGGTGCTGATGGTCAGCGGCCCGGTGGGCATCGTCGACACCGAGGGCCGCAAGGTCAAGGAGCGCGTGAAGGCCCTCCTTGAGAAGGAGTACGAGGTCGAGTGGTTCGTGGTCACCGAGCCGGACGGCATCGTCCACTGCACGCCCGAAAACGCCGCGCGCATCCAGGAGCATTTCGCCGGGGTCGACTGCGTCGTCGGCATCGGCGGCGGCACGATCTGCGACCTGTGCAAGTACTCCACCTACACCGCCAACCATGACGACCCGCTGCCCCTCGTCATCGTGCAGACGGCCCTGTCGGTCAACGCCTTCTCCGACAACTCCTCCGTCATGCTCTTCTCGGGCGTCAAGCGCACCGTGCACTCCCGCTACCCGACCATCCTGATCATCGACCTCGACATCGTCGGCGCCGCCCCGCCCGAGATGAATGTGTCCGGCTACGGCGACCTGATCGCCACCTGGACCGCCCCGGTCGACTGGTACCTCGGCAACGTCCTGGGCATGGGCAAGAACTTCCACACCGCGCCCTCCGACATGATCCGCACCCAGTGCGAGGAGCTGCTCGAAAACTCAGAAAAGCTCGCCGCGGGCGACCCCAAGGTCATCGGCGATCTGGCCAACGTCCTGACCCTCTCCGGCCTGTCGATGGGCCTCGCGGACGAGAGCTCCCCGGCCTCCGGCTCGGAGCACGTCATGAGCCACCTGATCGACATGGCCTCCAAGGTGCGCCACACCGGCATCTGCTACCACGGCACGCAGGTCGCCGTCTCCGGCATCAACTCCTGCATCATCTGGGACTACCTGCTCAACGAGTTCGACCCCAAGGCCGTCGATATCGACAGGTGCTATCCCACGCTCGAGGAGATGGAGCCGAAGGTCAAGGCCGCCTTCGACTGGCTGGACGACACGCACTCCGCCGCCAACGAGTGCTGGTCCGACTATGAGAAGAAGCTGACCAAGTGGCATGAGAACAAG
>CAMZCV010000202.1 GCA_947305035.1 uncultured Coriobacteriales bacterium
AAAAGGGAGTATCCCCCATTGGGGGAGTATCCCCCAGTGGGGGTAGTTTGGGTGCTACTTCTTGACGGTGCCCTGCTTGGCGACGGCATCGATCTTGGCGGCGATGGTCTCGGGGTCGCCGATGTAGTGCTTGTCGATCACGTTCCAGTCCTCATCGAAGGTGTAGGACAGAGGAATGCCGGTGGGGATGTTGACCTCGAGGATCTGCTCGGGGGTGAGCTTCTCGAACTGCATCACGAGGGCGCGCAGGCTGTTGCCGTGGGCGGCGATGAGCACGCGCTCGCCGGCGAGCATGCGAGGCTTGATCTCGACCTCGAAGTACGGCCACGCGCGGGCGATGGTGTCCTTCAGGCACTCGGTGTAGGGCAGGTCCTCGCGCGGCACGCTGCGGAACATCTCCAGCACGTGCGGGTCGCGCTCGTCGCCGGGCTCCAGCGCGGGCGGGCAGATGTCGAACGAGCGGCGCCAGATCTTGACCTGGGCCTCGCCGTGCTCGGCGGCAGCGTCGGCCTTGTTGAGGCCCTGGAGAGCGCCGTAGTGGCGCTCGTTGAGCTGCCAAGCCTTGATGACGGGCAGCCAGTTGCGGTCCATCTCGTCAAGCACGTGGTTCAGCGTGTGGATGGCGCGCTTGAGGTAGGAGGTGTAGCAGATGTCGAAATCGTAGCCGGCTTCCTTGAGCGCGCGGCCGCCAGCGGCAGCCTCTGCATGACCGGTCTCGGTAAGGTCAACGTCGGTCCAACCGGTGAAGAGGTTGAGCTTGTTCCACTCGCTCTCGCCGTGACGAATAATAACGAGCGTCATCTCTTTGCCCATGGCGATCCTTTCTCGAAAAGCCCGAAATACACATCGATACATACAGTATGGCGCACTGGCGGTTCCAATTTGCCTCTGAATGTCAAAACAGCCTTGCGAACGGTGGATGTCACCGCTTGCAGACGGTGAAACCCATCCGAAACACAGTTGTGGCACCTTAGTATGCTGAAGATATAGCGCGATTTTCCGAAGGGAGTCTGCATGAGCAGCGAGAGCAGCATCGATTTCGTCCTCAAGACCGTTGAGGAGCGCGATATCCGCTTCGTGCGCCTGTGGTTCACCGACGTGCTCGGCCACCTCAAGTCGTTCTCCATCTCGCCCGAGGAGCTCGAGGAGGCGTTCACCGAGGGCATCGGCTTCGACGGTTCGGCGGTCGACGGCTTCGCGCGGCTCGAGGAGTCGGACATGCTCGCCTTCCCCGATGCCAACACCTTCCAGCTCATGCCCCGCAAGGAGGGCGAGCACAGCGCCGTCGCGCGCGTGTTCTGCGACATCCGCACGCCCAGCCGCGACCCCTTCGAGGGCGATCCGCGCGGTGTGCTCGAGCGCGTCTTCACCGAGGCGGACGAGCAGGGCCTCGTCTTCAACGTGGGTCCCAAGATCGAGTACTTCTACTTCGACAACGACCTCGATCCCGTGCCGCTCGACCACTGCGGCTATTTCGACTTCTCGCCCACCGACTCCTCGCTCGACCTGCGTCGCGCCATCTCGCGCGAATGCGAGAAGAACGGCATCCCCGTGCAGTACTCCCACCACGCCAACGCCGAGTCGCAGAATGCCATCGAGCTGCGCTATAACGAGGCCGTGAGCTGCGCCGATAACATCATGGCCACCCGCATGATCATCCGCGAGCAGGCAGCCAAGCGCGGCTTCTTCGCGTCGTTCATGCCCAAGCCCCTGGCCGACCATCCGGGCTCCGCCATGTTCCTGTACCTCTCGATGTTCGACCATGACGGCGAGAACATCTTCTGGGCGCCCAAGGAAACCAACGACGCGCACCTCTCCGAGCTCGCGCAGCATTTCGTCGCAGGCCTCCTCGCCTACGCGCCCGAGTACATGCTGGTCACCAACCCCACGGTCAACTCCTACAAGCGCTTCACGTCCGAGGGCGTCGTGCCGCTGTATGCCACCTGGGGCCGCAAGGACCGCTCCGCGCTCGTGCGCATCCCCACGCACAAGCCGGGCAAGCACATCGCCACGCGCGTTGAGCTGCGCAATCCCGATCCCATGGCCAATCCCTATCTGGCGCTCGCCGTCGTGCTCGCCGCCGGTCTCAAGGGCGTCGAGCAGGGCCTGGAAATGCCTCCCGAGGGTGCAGCCGATACCCTTCTGCTCTCGCCGAAGGAGCTCGAGGCCCGCGGAATCGTGCGTCTCCCGCGCACCCTGGGCGAGGCCGTCGATCGCTTCAAGGCCAGCACGCTCATGCGCGAGACGTTGGGCGACCACATCTTCGACTTCCTGGTGGACGCCAAGGGCCGCGAGTGGGAGGAGTTCTGCTGCACCGTCACCGACTGGGAGCGCTCGCGCTATTACAACCTGTAAGCGCTTTACGCACATACGTTGAGCTGCGACGACCCCGCATCAGGCGGGGTCGTTCCCATAGAATGGCGTCCTGAAACCGAAGGTTGAAATGCGTATGCGGTACCGTGCACCGATAATTACTTTTGCAACCCTTGACATGTCGCAAATGCAAACTAGATTTGCTAATATTATCGTGCAGGTGCATCATAAAAAACACACAGGATGTGGATTCGTTCTTCAGTGCTACCGAACAGAGAAAGGACTGTCATGAACCATCTCAGCAGGCGAGATTTCCTCACGAGCGCAGCGGTTCTCGGAGGCTTTGTCCTTACTGGTTGCGGAAACAACAACAATGGTGGCGATGCTCCAGAAGACGAGCCCACCTTCGAGTACACCCTCGTCAAGGAGGGCACGCTCACCGTTGCCTCCGACCTCGACTTCGAGCCGTTCGACTTTGTCAAAGACGGCAAGAACCAGGGCCTCGACGTCGATCTCTCCAACGAGATCGCCAAGCGCCTCGGCCTCAAGTGCGAGTACCTTGAGCCGCAGGTCTTCGAGACGATCATCCCCACCATCAAGAGTGGCGGCGTTGCCGATATCGGCGTCTCCGCCTTCACCATCACCGACGAGCGCAAGCAGGATGTCGACTTCACCGACCCGTACTTCGATTCCGGCCTCGCCATTGCCGTGAAGAAGACCCTGGGCGTCGTGGGCGGCGAGGAGGCTATCGTCAAGATGCTCAACGCCCCCGACATCATCGTCGCCGTCCGTCCCGGCACCACGGGTGAGGACTGGGTGCTCGACAACATCCCCGAGGCCACCGTCGTGCAGGTCGAGGCGGTTACCGACTGCATGGCCGGCCTTTCCAGCGGCCAGTATCACGCGTTCTGCTCCGACCTCCCCGTCGTCGCAAACCAGTGCAACACCGCCTTCACCGACTGCACGGTCTGCCTCGAGATCCCCAACGGCGAGCAGTACGGCATCGTCGTCTCCAAGGACAACCCCGGCCTCACCGCCGCCATCAACCAGATCCTCGCCGACATGCAGGACGACGGCACCATGGACGACCTCAAGGCCAAGTGGTTCGGCATCTAGGAGCTTTCAAGAAAGAGAAACGCATGCCAGCTTCAGTATTGAAGGCAGCTTCCGGAAGACGGGCGCTTCGTGCGCTCGTCTTTGGCGTTGTGCTGCTCCTCACACTCGCTCTGTCCGCACCCGCGCTTGCCCTCACCACGAACAAGGCAACCGCGCG
>CAMZCV010000203.1 GCA_947305035.1 uncultured Coriobacteriales bacterium
CACAGCGTTGGGGGCGGCCTTCACGATATGGCCGGAATCTCGCAGCTCGCGCAGGCGAGAGGAGATAGCAGTATCGGAGAAGGGGCATTCGCACCCGTTGACTGCATCAACCTTCGCCTGGATGACATCGAAGACGGTGACGTCATGATCCGCCGCCCACAAGACGCCGGACGCAAGCCCAACATACCCTATGCCCAGAACTGCAACCTTCATGATTCTCCTTGTGTATAGCCCGATTGAAGATTATACGTTGCCCCATCACTAACCGATGCTCGAATCCGTAAATGTTTGAATAATCCGCTAAGAGCGTATAATCATGATGTAATGCACCGCTTTCGCTAGGAGTCCGATCGATGAGGACTGTTGCTACGTATGGCGTTTTCGACCTATTCCACGAGGGGCATATCAACCTCTTGCGACGTGCCCGCGCACTAGGCGATCGGTTGATCGTGGGCGTGACGACCAACCACTTCGATGAGATCCGCGGCAAGCTCAACACTACCGATTCGTTCGAAGTGCGCAAACAGGCAGTCATCAACAGCGGTTTCGCAGACGAAGTCATCGCCGAGACCTATCCCGGACAGAAGAAGGACGATATCCGCAACCGCGGCATCGACGTCATGGTGTTCGGCTCCGACTGGACGGGGCACTTCGACTACCTGCGCAGCCTCTGCGAGGTGGTCTACCTACCCCGAACCGAGGGCATCTCGTCCACTGCACTTCGCAATGCGCGCCATCCCGAGGTTCGTCTGGGAATCGTTGGCACGGGCCGAATCGCCCGACGCTTTGTGGCAGAGGCTGCGGGCATAGCAGGCAAGCAAATCGTCGGGGTCTACAACCCGCACGAGGGCCATGCCGCGCAGTTCGTGCGCGAGCTGGGCATCGGGGCTGCTCCCGAGAGCACGAATGGCGAACCGCCATTCCTCGCTGCCGACAATCTGGACGAGCTGCTCGATGCCGTCGACGCCGTCTATATTGCATCGCCGCACCAATACCATTACGAGCAGGCGAAGACGGCGCTGCTCGCTGGAAAGCACGTCCTCTGCGAGAAACCGCTCGTGTTCTCACAGGCTCAGGCTGAAGAGCTGTTCTTCCTGGCGCGCGAGCGCGACCTTGTACTGCTCGAAGCTATCAAGACCGCCTATTGCCCCGGCTTCGACGAGCTCGTCGACGTGGCGAGGAGCGGTGCCATCGGAGAGATCCGCGATGTTGAGGCCGCGTTCACGCGCCTCACCCCGCATGGCGTACGCGAGCGCGACGATGCCGTCAACGGAGGCAGCTTCTTCGAGCTTGGCAGCTACAACCTGCTACCCGCTGTTCGCCTGCTCGGAGCCGAGCGCGTCATGGGCATGGACGCCAGCTTCCACACGCTGCGCGACGAGATGGGCGTCGACCTCTTTACCAAGGTGCTCCTCTCCGACGGCATTGTCTCGGCGTCGGCAAAGACCGGTCTTGGGGTGAAGGCGGAGGGTCAGCTCGTCGTGAGCGGCACGGAAGGCTATATCCTCGCACCAGCTCCCTGGTGGCTCACCTCGTATTTCGAAGTGCATCATGAGGACGCAACTGATATCCAGACCTATGAGGTCCCCTTCCTCGGACAGGGCCTCCGTTACGAGATCAGCAACTTCGTGCACCTCGCGCTGCATGACGAGGACCGCTATCCCAAGCTGGCTCCCGAGGAGTCCATCGCCATCGCTTCGGTGTTCGAGCGCTACGTTACAAAGCGGGATGCTTGATGTCGACCGAACTGGGACAGGTGTCCAGTAACTGTCCCACTTTGGGACAGGTGTCCGGTTACTGTCCCATCGAGAACACCGCGCTCATCGCAGGCAAGTCGGTCGATCCGAAAACCGGCCTTCTCATCGAAGAAGCCGGTTGCTTCACCAACTGGGAACCCGTCGAGCTCGCCGCAGGCAGCACCATCGCACCCGCCCGTGAGGGCATCAAGCTGCGCATCTCCTGCTACGAAAACGGTTTCGACGAGACGCTCGTCCGCAGCTACGCCTACGACGAAGAATCCAATTGGACCACATTCCTCCCTGAGGAAAGCCCTGACAGGCGGCTCGACGATTCCGAGGACCCCTGGGCCTGCCCCGCAGATCGCTTCGTCCGCATCACCGCATGCCTGCCGCCCGGCACCCCTGAGCCATCCGTACTTGCCGATGTCGCCTCCATCCAAGCGGTTCCCATCGAACACCCCCAGCTACCCAAAAGCATCCTCGATGAGATCGACCGCGTCAGCTCCCGCGTGGAGGAGCTCCGCGAGCCCGGCGACCTCGTGCTCGTCCTGCTCTCCGACATCCACTACGCCACGGGCTGCATCTGGCCCGACACCGCCCGCACCGTTCAGGCGGTCGCCTCCAGCATCCACCCCGACGCTATCGTGCAGCTCGGCGACCTCACCGACGGCATCGCACCTGCACGCGTCACCGCCTCGTTCGTCAGCCACGTGCTCGATGACCTGCACGTCTGCGGCGTACCTGTGCTCGGATGCATCGGCAACCACGACACCAACTACTTCAAGGGCAATGCCGAGCAACTCTCCGCCATCGAGGCGGCACGCCTCTGCACGGGCAGGGACGACCTCTGGTATTTCGAGGATTTCCCCGCGAGCAAGGTGCGCTGCTTCTTCCTCAAATCATTCGACCACAACCGCAAGGAACGCTACGGCTACGAGGCCGAGCAGGTCAAATGGCTCCGCCGTGAGCTCCGCCGCACCCCACGCGGCTGGCAGGTGCTCGTGTTCTCGCATCTCACGCTCCATGCAAGCCTCCACTGGTGGAGCAAGACCATCATGAACGAAGGGCCACTCATGCGCGTGCTCGAGCGGTTCAACTGGTGGCGCAGGGGTGCGCTCGCCGCGTTCATCCACGGGCACAGCCACGTGGACCAGGTCTATCACGAGGACTCATTCCCCTGCGTCTCAATTGGCTGCACGAAGTTCGAGGACTTCCAAGAGTGCAAGCCCTGGGGGTCCGTCACGCCGTCGCGCGAGATGGGCACGGCTTCGCAGGAACTCTGGGACGTGCTTATCCTCAAGCAACGCGAGCCCCGCCTTCAGCTTATCCGTTTCGGTGCCGGAGACGATAGGAGCGTGACCTGCTATGATCGCGCTCGATAGCAACATGCTGCGGGATCTCCAGCTCACCGAGCTCGAGCTGCTCCAAGAGGTGGACCGCATCTGCACGAAGCACGCGATTCCCTACTGCATCATCGCAGGCACGCTTCTGGGCGCTGAGCGCCACGAAGGGTTCATCCCTTGGGACGACGACGCCGACGTTGCGCTGCTACGACCCGATTACGAACGTTTCCGCAGCATTTGCGAGCAGGAGCTCGACACGGACCGCTTCTACTTCCAAGACCACGTGGTAACACCCGGTTACCGCTGGGGCTATGGCAAGCTCCGCCGCAAAGATACGGTCTTCCTGCGTGAGCATCAGGAACACATGCCCTACGAGCAGGGCATATTCATCGATGTGTTCCCCCTCGACAGCGTCCCGGAGTCGCATGCGGGCCGTGCCATCTGGAATTTCATGTGCTTCTGCGTGCGCAAGGTGCTCTGGTCGCCCGTTGGTGCTGTT
>CAMZCV010000204.1 GCA_947305035.1 uncultured Coriobacteriales bacterium
GCGGGTAAACTCTTTATGGTCGCGATGACCTCCGGTAATCCAAAGGTTGGAGACCCATGATGAAGAAGACCCATCTCAGCGTTCTGCTTGCAGCTATCCTCGCCCTGTTCCTCGTCGGTTGCGGAGGGAAGGCGGAGCCGTCGGCTCCTTCTGCTCCCGAGGCTCCCGAGACCAGCTCTGAGACTTCTGCTCCCAGCTCGGGAAAGGCGGAGGATACCCCCGAGGAGGCGCTCGCTGCCGCGACCGACTACCTCACCTTCATGCACCTTTCGCGCGAGGGGATGATCGAGGAGCTCACGAACTACGGGTTCTCGCGCGAGAATGCCGAGTATGCAGCCGACAACTGCGGTGCCGACTGGAACGAGCAGGCCGGGCTGAAGGCGGATGACTACCTTGGGCATTTCGCGTTCTCCCATGACGGTCTTGTCAAGCAGCTCGAGCACGATGGCTTCTCCCATGAGGAGGCCGTCTATGGCGTGGACAGCCTCGGCGCGGACTGGAACGAGCAGGCGGTTCGCAAGGCGCAGGAGTACCTCGAGGGCGACACCTTCTCCTACGATGGGCTGCTGGACTATCTTCTGGACGATGGCTTCGACGACGAGCAGGCCGCCTACGGCGTGGACAACTGCGGTGCCGACTGGAACGAGCAGGCAAAGCTTGCCGCCGAGAGCTATCTCTCCTTTATGGACTACACGCACGAGGATCTTGTCGAGGAGCTGGAGTATGACGGCTTCACCCACGAGCAGGCCGAGTATGGAGCAACTGCTGCGGGGGTGTAGCTGCGACGATGGATTATCTCGCTCGTGCCCAGGCGCTTGCGCGCTCGGCCCACGCCGGGCAGGTTGACAAGTCTGGCGCCCCGTACATAGAGCACCTCGCGTTCGTGGCGGCGCATGTCGGGGCGATGACGCCAAGACGGTGGCATGGCTCCATGACATCGTGGAGGACACTACCGTCACGCTCGACGACCTGCGGCGCGAGGGTTTTCCCGAGCGTATCGTGGCTGCGGTGGATGCCCATACGCACCGCGCGGGCGAGGAGTATCTCGACTACGTGCACCGCGCGTCGGCGAACCCGCTTGCGCGGAAGGTCAAGACGCAGGACGTGCTCCACAACATGGACCTCTCGCGGCTTGAATCCGTTGGGCCGGCGGATGTCGATCGCCTGCATCGCAAGTACATCCCCGCGCTTCGCATCCTGGTGGGGTAGGGTATGCCCCTAAACCCTGTCCGGCAAGGGTCATTCTGTCCCTCGGGTGGCATAGAATGAATGCAACTGGAATCCCGTCATTTGGGGGAACCATGAGAAGATCTCCTTTCTGCTGCGTGCTCGCTGCAATCCTTGCTGTAACCCTCGTCGGGTGTGGCGGCTCCAACCAAGCGGAGCCCCAGCCCGAGCCTGCGCAGGAAACAACCATTGAGCAGAACAAGGAGCCCAAATTCGAGACTGCTCCAAAGGCACCCGAGTATGGGGATTCCGCTACGATCGGTGCGCTAACCGTGAGCTTCCCCGATGGCTGGAAGACCGCGGACGCTGGCGAGGGAAACCTGTACGTCTACCCCGATTACGGCGGAATGATGTACATCGTCGAGAGTACGTTCTCAACGTATGTAGATGACACCGAAGATGCCTTCGACCAAATCACTGCGGGCATGGAGAACGACGGGGTGTTCGACGTCGAGGACGAGCACACATCGTTCCGGGTCTCCTCGCTCGATGCATATCGTGCGAAGATGTACGGAACAGTTGAGTCTACGAAGTTCGCGGGATGGGTGGAGATTGTTTTCTATGAGAACAAAGCCTGCACCGTGATTTTCCTTGTCGCGGAGGAGGACTTTGCGGAGAAGTCCGATGAGATCATCTCCATTCTCGATACGATCACCATCGATACCAGCGCCTCGAATTCCGGTGGTTCGAAGACAAGCACTGGCTCCTCTTCCAAGAGCACCGAGAGCCAGCCTGCTCCTGCGCCCTCTGCCCCCGCTCCGAGCAACGATTCCCCCACGGTATCCCAGGCTAACGCGCTCGAAAGGGCGCAGAGCTACCTCTCTTTCATGCCCTTCTCGCGCGAGGGCCTTATCGAGCAGATGGAGTATGAGGAATTCTCGCATGATGACGCTGTCTACGCGGTCGATCATTGCGGTGCAGACTGGATGGCCCAGGCAGTTGCAAAAGCCAAGAGCTATCTCGACGTGACGGCGTTCTCCTATACGGGCCTTATCGAGCAGCTGGAGTATGAGGGCTTCACGCATGAAGAGGCTGTCCATGGTGCCGATAGTTGCGGCGCCGACTGGTACGAGCAGGCAGAGCTCAAGGCCGAGCAGTACCTCTCGTTCATGTCGTTCTCCCATGACGAGCTTGTGGACCAGCTGGAGTTCGAGGGCTTTACGCACGACCAGGCCGAGCACGGCGTGACTGCGGCCGGGCTGTAGCGAAACCCCGCATCCAAGCGTTGCGCGTCTGCGTGGCAGGTTGCCAGATCATGCGTTTCGATCTATCATGTATACATGTAGACTCAAGCGAGGAGGTAACATGTCCACCACCACGGTTGTCTCGGCGCGTGTCGACACGGCAACGCTGCGCTGCGCCATGCGGGCTATCGACGCGAGCAACACATCCATTGCCGACGTCATCAAACGCACCATCTACGATATTGCCCGTACGGGAAAGGTCGACGTGATCGAGCGCGTCGAGGCCATGGAGCGCGCCCGCCGTGAGGAGGGGCATCGCAAGATGGAGGAGTTCATGTCATGGCGTAAGGACGTGCCAGAGGTTTCCTGGCTTTCCACGCTTACCGATGAGGAAATGAGGGACATGATTGCGAGCAAATATGATTAATGCATTCTTCGACACCAACGTTATGCTCGACTTCGTCGATATCGCCCGCCCGCAGTGCAATGAAGCACGCGAGGCTCTACGTCTGTGCAATGAGGGGTTCGAGATCCGCGGCTACACGTGCCCGATGTCGCTTAAAGACACGTTCTATATCCTCTCAAAATCGTCAGGACGACCGAATGCTTTCAAAGCGATCAGGCAGCTCTCTGGCCTGCTCATCGTGGTGCCCGTCTCCGCCGAGGAGTGCGACATGGCCCTGCGTAGCGGCGAGCCTGATTTCGAGGACGGGCTTATCCGTGCAACTGCGGAAATCGAGGGCATGGATTACATCATCACGCGCGATAAGGCCGCATTTGCAGGGTCTTCCGTGAAAGCCGTCACCGCTGCGGAGTTCGTTGCGCTTGCGTCGTGACAAGGGGGACGGTTCTTTTTGTCACGTTGTCACGCTCCTTTGTTACCCGATAGCTCGCATTGCCTAGAGCGCTACAATAGGTCGGGTTGGATATCCGTGTCCTAGCAGGAAGCGAGCGATCATGGCGCGTGAGAAGAAGGAGCGCAAGCTCACGGAAGCAGAGCAGAAGCGGCTCGAAGAGTTCAATGCAAACTGCAAGGTTCTTGAATCGCTGGGCTACCGCCGCACCGACCTCAGCATAAGCATCTTCTGGGCAAACGTTATCGCTATCGTTGCCGTCATCGCGCTGTTCGCCA
>CAMZCV010000205.1 GCA_947305035.1 uncultured Coriobacteriales bacterium
CAGTTGGACCAGGCGCAGGCCGCCCGCACCCAGATCGACGAGGGCAAAACGCAGCTCGAAGAGGCGTCTGCGCAACTTGACCAGGCACAGGCCGCCCGCACGCAGATCGACGAGGGCAAAAAGCAGCTCGAAGAGGCGTCTGCGCAGCTCGACCAGGCGCAGTCTGCCCGCAACCAGATCGACGACGGCCGCAGGCAGCTCGCCGATGGCTGGAGAACCTACTACGATCAGGCTGCCAACGCGGACGAGCAGCTCGCCAGCGCCAAGCGCACGCTCGACGACGCACGGGCACAGCTCGATGACGCGCGCCGTCAGACGGATGAGGGCTGGGAGGAGTACCGGGAAGGCCTCGAGACGTACAACGATAGCCGTGCCGAGGTGGAGAGCCGCCTCGCCGATGCCGCCGCACAGCTTGAGGAGGCGCGGAAGGACATCGATGAGCTCGAGGTTCCGTCCGTCTATGTGCTCGACCGAACCAAAAATGTGGGCATCGCCTGCTACAACGACGACTCCCAGCGCATCGACGCCATCGCGGCAGTCTTCCCCTTCATCTTCTTCCTCGTGGCAGCGCTCGTCTCGCTCACCACGATGACGCGCATGATCGAGGATGAGCGCATCGATATCGGCACCCATAAGGCGCTGGGCTTCTCCACGGCGCGCATCACCGCCAAGTATGTGGCCTATGCGGGGCTCGCGGGCATCGTGGGCAGCATCGCGGGCATCGCGATCCTCTCGCAGATCCTTCCCCGTGTGGTCCAGGTTGCCTACGCCATCATCTACAACCTTCCGCTTCTCCCGTTCCCCATCCCCATCGACCTTGGCATCTCGCTCACCGCGTCGGGGCTCGGTCTCGGCGTCACCTTCCTTGCCATCTTCGGCGCTGCGGCGGCAACGCTCAAAGAGGTTCCCGCCACGCTCATGCTGCCGCGCGCGCCAAAGGCGGGCAAGCGCATCCTGCTCGAGCGCGCGGGGATCATCTGGCGCAACCTGTCGTTCTCGTGGAAGGTGACCTGCCGCAACCTCTTCCGCTACAAGCGGCGCCTCGCCATGACCGTTATCGGCATCGCGGGCTGCACCGCCCTGCTGCTGACGGGCCTCGGCCTTCACGATTCGATTTGGGATATCATCGCCTACCAGTATGAGAACGTCGACGCCATCACGCGCTTCAATGTCACCGTGGGCATGTCCGATGATGCCGTCGACGGAGATATGGATCGGATCGAGGGTGTTCTCGAGGATGTGGGCAGTGCGGATGCCTTTGCGCGGATCGACCTCGAGAACATGCAGGCTACCTCGGCAGACTATGAGGGAACGACGGCGTTGCAGGCAATCATCGTCGACGACTTCGATTCCTTCTCCGAGCTGGTCGACCTGCGAGTGCGTGGCAGCAAGGAACCCGTCGAGTTCGGTCCGAGCTCGGTGGTGGTCACCGAGAAGATGGCCAAGCGGCTCGGAATTGGCGTGGGCGACCAGATCGTGCTCTACGATCAGGACGAGATAGGCAACGCCACCGGAAGGGGTTATGCCTTCACCGTCACCGGCATCTGCGAGAATTACGTGTACCACTACGTCTACGTGGGTGCCGACGCCTGGAAGGAGGCTACGGGCAACGCCCTCGCCATCGATTCGATGCTCGTGCATGTGGAGCCTGGAGACGAGGTGCGCCTTGCAATCTCCGAAGCGCTCGACGGTGACGATGCGGTGGCAACCGTGGTTTTCGATACCGAGACGGTCGATGCCTACCGCAAGAGCCTGAGCTCGGTGAACCTCGTCGTGGTGGTGCTCGTTGTTGCCGCTGCGGCGCTGGCATTCATCGTGCTTTACAACCTCATCAACATCCAGCTCATCGAGCGCACGCGGGAGATTGCGAGCCTGAAGGTGCTCGGGTTCGATCGCCGCGAGGTGGCTGCATACCTGTTCCGCGAGACGGTTCTGCTCGTGATCGTGGGAGCGTTCGTGGGGCTTGCGCTCGGTGTTGTGATGGAGGGCTTCGTCGTGGTGACGGCTGAGGTCGATGCGGTCATGATCGGCCGTGACATCCATCTGCCCAGCTTCCTCATAGCATTCGGGATGACCATGGTCTTTTCGCTTATCGTGATGGTAGCTATCATGCCCAAGCTGCATCGGATCGACATGGTTGAGAGTCTGAAGAGCGTTGATTAGGCTCGGGGAAGGGTTCTGTTGATCAAGCTTGTTCTCGCCGATATGGACGGCACGCTCGTTCCCTTCACCGCTGAGAGCACTTCTCGGCGAACCTTGGCGGCTGTCGATGCCCTTCGAGCGCATGGAATCGAGTTCGGCTGCGCAACGGGGCGCACCAACAAGGACGTCACGGCGCACTTCTACTATCAGCCCGCTTACACGGCCACAGGCATCTACGCGAGCGGGAAGCAGGTGTTCGTGCGTGGCGAGCAGATCCTCAGCGATCCGATGCCGCCCGATGTGATCGCAAAGGTCGCACGCGCCGCTGCGCAGTCGGACAACTGGCTGTTCATCCCGTTCATCGATGGTTTCGATCCAGAACGCCCCTACAGCACCGTTCCCGTGGTGATAGGGGAGAACCCGGAGAAAGTCGAACGTATCCTCGCCGACAAGGTCGATCCCGAGACGGGGTTCAGCCTTTGGCCCGGGCGAATCATGCTCGACGAGGTGCCCCAGGAAGAGGTGTTCTGCCTTGGTGCTCTGGTCGAAGGCGGGCAGGCCAACATCGAGTCGCTCTACGATCAGTTCTACGCAAGTTTCCCCGACATGAATCTCATGAACTCCGCCGACGGATGGTGTGATGTCAACAGGGGGAACACGAACAAATCGACGCCGTTTCCGCTGCTCCTCGAGGCGATGGGGCTCGATGTGGATGAGGTTGCGTTCCTCGCCGACTCCGAGAACGACATCGAGCTCATGAAGCTCATCCCCAACTCGTTCTGCGTGGCGGGCGGGGCGAAAGCGGCTCTGAATCGGGCACGCTCCGTCATCCCTTCAGCGGAGGACGATGGCCCCGCGCAGTTCATGGAGGCTCTCGCTGCGTGCGACGGCGACCTCGATGCTGCCCTTGCCGCAATCTCCCGCAGCTTCTAATCGCCAGTGGGACAGGTGTCCGGTTACTGTCCCAATTGAAATGGCAGTTCCGAACGGGGCAGCCTTTTCATGGTGCACCACTTGATAGTTGCGCTGGTGCATCATTGTTTCGGCTCGGAAGCGGATACGCAGACCATATAAGCATAAATACCAATGAATATCGAATACTATGCGAATGTATATTCATTCAATCCCTCTGCAGGGCGAAATCTTGACGCACTGGCGCAACTATCAAGTGGCGGCATTCGGCCAAAAACCGAAAACGTGGCTCTTCGTACATAGTTCGGGTTGGTTTCTCATGAAAAACCAGATGGCATGCCACGTTTCGGCTAGGATCTCTGTTGCCAGACAAAGACCTAATGTCCGGGGGCGCGTGGCGTGCGCATGACGAGTTCAGCTAAGCTGACGGTCGACGTTGAGAACGTCGTGATAGTTGCCTTGCTAGAAGTTGAA
>CAMZCV010000206.1 GCA_947305035.1 uncultured Coriobacteriales bacterium
ACTCGAACGGCCTGCAGTTGATGGGGGTGGGGAAGGTGTTGTCCACGATCAGCGGCACGCCGTGCGCGTGCGCGGCCCCTGCGAACTTCTCGATGTCGAGCACCGTGAGCGCGGGGTTGGCGATGGTCTCGCCGAAGACGCACTTGGTGTTGGGGCGGAAGGCGGCCTCGAGCTCCTCGTCGCTGCAATCGGGTGCGACGAAGGTGGTCTCGATGCCCATCTTGGCCATCGTATGGGCGAGCAGGTTGTAGGTTCCGCCGTAGATGGTGGAGCTGGAGACAACATGGCCGCCCGCCTCGCAGATGTTGAAGATCGAGAAGAACGAGGCAGCCTGGCCGGAGCTGGTGAGCATAGCTGCGGTGCCGCCCTCGAGCTCTGCGATCTTCGCCGCGACGTAATCGTTGGTGGGGTTCTGCAGGCGCGTGTAGAAGTAGCCCTCCGCCTCGAGGTCGAAGAGCTTGCCCATGGCGTCGCTCGTCGCGTACTTGAACGTGGTGGACTGGATGATGGGAACCTGGCGGGGCTCGCCGTTGCCCGGCTGGTAGCCGCCCTGGACGCACCGCGTGTCGATGCTCGTGCTCATCTAGATCATCTCCTCGGGATGAAAGACCTCGTCGAACTGCTCTTCTGTCAGGTATCCGAGCGCAACGCAGGCGGATCTGAGATCCGTGCCCTCGGCATAGGCCTTCTTGGCCACCTTGGCTGCGTTGTCGTATCCGATATAGGGGTTGAGGCAGGTCACCAGCATGAGCGAGTTATGCAGGTTGGCCGCCATCTTCGCACGGTCCGCCACGATGCCGCTCGCACAGCGCACGCGGAACGACTCCATGGCGTCGGCCAGCAGGCGAGCGCTCTGCAGCCAGTTGTAGGCGATGACGGGCATGAACACGTTGAGCTCGAAGTTGCCCTGGCTGGCGGCGAAACCGATGGCGGCGTCATTGCCCATGACCTGCACGGCGACCATGGTGAGCGCCTCGCACTGCGTGGGGTTCACCTTGCCCGGCATGATGGAGCTGCCGGGCTCGTTCTCGGGGATGCGGATCTCACCCAGGCCCAGGCGTGGACCGCTCGCAAGCCAGCGCACGTCGTTCGCGATCTTCATGAGGTTGGCCGCGAGAACCTTGAGGGCACCGTGGCTGAAAGCCATCGCGTCCTTGCCCGTGAGCGCATGGAACTTGTTGGGGTCGGTGAGGAAGAACTCGCCCGTGAGCGCCTCGATCTTGGAGGCGACGAGGGCGTCGAAGGCGGGAGGGGCGTTGAGGCCCGTACCAACGGCCGTGCCGCCGAGCGCGAGAAGGCGCAGGGGCTCGGCAGCCAGCAGGATGTCGTCCACGGCGGCCTCGATAAGGCCGCGCCATCCGGAGATCTCCTGGGAGAACGCGATGGGCACGGCATCCTGCAGATGCGTGCGGCCGCTCTTGACGATGCCCTCGTTCTCGCGCTCAAGGCGCTCGAGCTCGGTGATGAGCGCCCGAGCGGCGGGCAGCACCCTCTCGGAGAGCGCGAGCACGGCGGCGATGTGCATGGCCGTAGGGAACGTGTCGTTGGAGCTCTGCGAGCGGTTCACGTGGTCGTTGGGATGGATCGGGCGCTCAAGCGCGACGGCACGCTCCTCCGCCAGCTGGTTTGCGCGGGCAGCCACCACCTCGTTCATATTGGACTGCGTTCCCGAACCGGTCTGCCAGACCTTCAGCGGGAAGTTGCCGTCGAGGGCACCAGCAAGCAGCTCGTCGCAGGCATCGGAGATGAGCGAGCCCACCGTGGGATCGAGCACGCCCAGCTCGATGTTTGCCTGTGCGGCCGCCTTCTTGAGGATGCCGAACGCGGCGATGATCTCAACGGGCATGGTCTCGGTCCCAATGGGGAAGTTCTCCAAGCTCCGCTGCGTCTGGGCACCCCAGAGCGCATCGGACGGGACCAGCATCTCGCCCATCGAATCGCGCTCAACGCGCATCTCAGCCATCGTATCCGCCTTCCGTGTTATCCAATGCACTCAAGCATAGCCGTTCCCACGCGGAAATGCCCCTTGCGGGAGCGCTTGCAACCTATCGGAAAAACCGAACCGTAACGATTTTGCGTTTTCACGGGACTTCTAGGCCTTCGAAACGCCATCCGCTCCAAATTCTCCGGCGTTTGCCCAGATAAAAATCGCTGACAAGAATTCAGTTCTTTCCAAAGTTCCGTGAAATCGAAAAATCGTTACGACGCACTTTCGTTATCGCCCCGCTCAGGGCATAACTTGCCGATTATGGTTAAACGGGCGTTCTTTACGAGTATCATGTGGTGCAGCGAAAGCAGCCCGCGTCGCAACACGCTTGAGAAAGAGGTTCATATGGCAGAGAAGAGTGAGAAGCGTGCCGTGAAGCGCGTCTTCATCGACGCCGATACCGGCAAGCAGATCAAGGAGCAGACCGTCATCACCGATGCCAGGGACGTCGCCACGCGCGTCGAAGTCAAGAACGTCGTCGCAGGCGAGGAGGTTGGCAACAAGCGCACGATCGCCATCGTGCTTTGGATCGTCGCCATCATCTTCGAGGTGCTCGCCATCATGGCCGTCATGCAGTCGAGCCCGCTGTACGACAAATTCCCCGGCAACCCGCTCATCTGGATGATCGCCTTCCTCGTGGCCGACCTCATCTGCGTCATCATCGCAGGCCAGCTCTGGAAGAAGGCCAACCATATCGATCCGCCGTCCGAGAAGAACGCCGTCGAGTTCTTCATGAAGAGCCAGCTCGGCGCCATCCTCTCCGTCGTCGCCTTCCTCCCCTTCATCATCCTCACCCTGCTCGACAAGGATGCCGATAAGCGCACCAAGTACATCGCCATCGGAGTGGCCGTCGTGGCCATGCTCATCGGCGGCGGCACCTCCGCCGACTTCAACCCCGTGTCCTCCGAGGATCTCCAGGCCATGCAGGCCAACGCCATCGAGCTTGGCGACGGCACCGTGTACTGGACCGAGCACGGCACCGTGTACCACCTCAACCCCAACTGCCATCACATCATCAACTCCGCCAACATCTACACCGGTGACGCCGCTGCCGCCTACGAGCATGGCCTCACCCGTCCGTGCAAGGACTGCGCTCGCGCCGACGGCAACGAGACCATCAAGGCCATGGCCGAGGCCGGCACGGTGACCGAGGAAGGCGAAGAGGCAGAGACCGACGCAGCAGCGTAGCCCGCTTCCCAACCCGATACCCGTCCAAGAGGGGTCCGCGATGCGGGCCCCTCTTTTTGGCATATCGCATGTGTCATTCTTGGTTTGAACGGGTATCCTTCCCCACAGGGGGGTGAATCCAATGCTTGCAAAAGAAGAGCCGCACGATGCAACCGGCTGGTCCAGCGTCCTCCTCTCCCCCGTAAGCGGGACTGCAATCCCCATGGCAGAGGCTCCCGACCCCCTGTTCTCGTCACTCGCCCTGGGTGACGGTGCAGTGATCCTGCCAACCGGCGGAGCGATATGCGCACCTGCGTCCGGTGTGGTGAGCATGCTCGCCGAAACCAAGCAT
>CAMZCV010000207.1 GCA_947305035.1 uncultured Coriobacteriales bacterium
GAGGCTGCACATACGTGGGCTGAGGCTGCACATACGTGGGCTGAGGCTGCACATATGTGGGTGCGGGAGCGGCCTGCGCGGCGGCGAGCATGGCACGGGCCTCCTCGACGGTGTACTTGGTACCGCAGCCTTGGCAAATGAAGACACCGCCATCCTTGACGAATTGGGTTGATCCACAGAGTTCGCAGGTGAGCTGAGCCATTACGGCCTCCTTTCAAACATACCTGTTGGCATTGTACCCCGCCCGTTGGAAGGGCTTGCATCCCCTAAGGGGTTTGATTCGGCTAACGGTATTCTGGGATTTCGGGGCAGAAGATTGGATTCACGACTGCGATTGTGCGAGTGGGACGGTTCTGGTCAGATAAGTGACCGCAACCGTCAGGACCTGTTCCTCTTCGACCTGGCTCGCCGAGCTGCCTCGTGTTCACGACGGTTGATCAGGTTTACGACCGTCCCCCGCATGCCGTAGGGCACGTATCCAAGATCCTCGAGGTTCTCCGGGAGGTAATCGACGAGGGAGGGCGGCTCCATCAGCACGGGCTCTTCCGCCAGCTCACCCACATGGGCGATGATGGCATGCACCTTGGCTCCCTGCGCCACGAGACGCTCCTCGTACTCGCTTGCAGGGGTATCCGGGAAGTCGGAACGATAATCATCGCTTATGTAGTCTGCCTCATACCCGGCAAGCTCGAATTGCTCGCGAGCAAACGCGAACAGCGGCTCGTGGTCGGTCTTGAAAACGACCCTCCCATCGGGTGCCAGCACAGTGCGGTATTCGAGCAGCCTCTCAAGGGAGACGAGGCGCTTGGGCGCATCCTTCTTGCGCGGGAAGGGCGTGGGGAAGTTGATGATGAGCTCGTCTATCTCGCCTGGAGCGAAGATGCGTACGAGGTCGTTCCCGAGCGCCGGCACGAGCAGCGCATTGTCAAGCCCGCCCTCGATCACGCGCTGGGCTGCATAGGCGATGCATACGGGCTCGCCGTCGATGCCGATGAAGAGCGTCTGGGGATCGCTCCGCGCAGTTGCCACGAGAAAAGGTCCCTTGCCGCAGCCCAGGTCGACGGCAAGCCGTGCGAACGGAGCGCTCCCGATGGGTGCGCACGCCTCGCGCCAACGCCCTGCGAGCGCGGCGGGTGCGATCTCTATGGCATCGGCGTAGCGCTCGAGTCGCTCCTCGAGCACGAAATGTTTGGGAACCCGCGCGTGCATGCCCAGCATATGCCGGTGTTACTCCTCGTCGAGCAGGCGCGTCACCATGTCGAGCAACGCGACGGCGGAGTTGAAGTTCTCGGGCACGATCTCCGCGGCGGGAATGGAGATGTCGAACTCGTCGTTCAGCGTGGAGATGATGGAGAGGATGTCGAAGCTGTCGAGCACGTGGTCGTCGATGAGGGTGGTGCAGTTCTCGAAATCGACGTCCTCCTTGATGTCCTGCAGCAGCTCGATGAACTCCTCGAGGGTGGTATCCATGCGCGTCTCCTTTACAGGCTCGCCAATGCGTTCCTATCTATCTTACCATTCTTCGTGAGCGGCATGGCATCGATCTGCTTGATGGCGTTGGGCACCATGAAGGAGGGGAGTAGCACGTGCAGTTGCTCGGCGAGCTCCGCCTTGCCGAGCGAACCCACGTAGAAGAGGCGCAGGCGCTTGCGTTTGGCGTCGTAGAGGCAGCAGGTGCGCTCCACGCCGTCCACGCCCGTGGCTGCAGCCTCGATATCGCCCAGCTCGATGCGATGGCCCATGTGCTTGATCTGATGGTCCTTGCGCGAGACGTACACGAAGTTGCCCTGCTCGTCGAGCTTGCCCAGATCGCCCGTGCGGTAGATGGGCTCCGACCAGCGCTTGTTGGTCGGATTCTGGGTGAAGGCCGCAGCGGTGCGCTCGGCATCGCCCAGATATCCCAGACCGAGCGCCGTGCCGGACACGCAGATCTCGCCCACCTCGCCCGGCTCGGTCACCAGCGCGTCGTCCTCGCCGAGCAAAATGACGCGCTCGTTGGCGAAGGGCTTGCCCATGGGGATGACCTCGTCGTTGGCATACGCGCGGTCGAGCACGTGGTAGGTGCAGTTGCAGGTGATCTCGGTGGGTCCGTAGAGGTTGACGTAGGTGGCGTCCGGCAGCCACTTCTGCCAGATGCGCAGCTGTTTGGGCGGCATGACCTCGCCCGAGAACATGACCTTGCGGATGCTCGTGGGCACGCGGTAGCCGAAGCCGTTCATGATCGAGACGAAGCACATGGCCGAGACGGCCCAGATGAGCGTCGTGGCCTCGCGATCGCAGAGGAAGTCCATGAGCTTCGTAGGCGTGGAGAAGTACTCGCGCGGGATGATGTGCATGCTTGCGCGTGCGCAGAGCATGGAGTAGATGTCCTTCACCGAGACGTCGAAGTCGAAGGGTGCCTGGTTGGCGATGACGTCGTCCGCGCCGATGCCGAACGTGGAGCAGAACACGGGGATGAAGTCGATGACGGAGCGGTGGCTCACGAGGACGCCCTTGGGCGTGCCGGTGGATCCGCTCGTGAAGTTGCAGTAGAGCGGATCGGTGTCGATGGCGGCGGCACGCACAGCGTCGAGCGCGGCCGCGTTGACGGCGCTGGCGGCGAGGTCCTCGATGGGGAGCGCCTCGTATCCGGTGCCCTCGAGCATCTCGGCGGCTGCATCTGCGTGAACGGCGTCGGTGAGGACGGCCGCAGGGGAGAGGGCGGCGAGGATGGCTTCCACACGCACCTTGGGCTGGCGCGTGTCGATGACCGAGTAGAACCCGCCCGCATAGACCGTTCCGAGCATCGCGGCGAGCACATCGGCGGTCTTCTCGGCATAGATGGCTACGGCATCCTGCGCATGAACGCGTCCGGCGAGGGCGGAGCCGATGGCGCGCGCCTCAGCCTCGAGCGCTGCGAATGTGAGGCGGGATGATTCATCGGCTACGGCGAGCTTGTCGGGGCATGCCTGCGCGGCGGTCTCAAGCCATTCGAGCACGTTTCTCATGGTGTCTCCTAGTAGCGGACGGTGTGTTGGTAGCTGCGGTCGTTTCCCGTGTACGAGATGTTCACGATGGTCGTATCCACCTTGATGGTGATCGTTCCGTGCCCCTCGAGCGGAAGCGAGAGATGCGGGCTCTCCCCCCAGTCCTGCACGACGGTTTCGGTACCATCGGCGTCGACCGTGCTGAAGCGGTAGAGCACCAGCTCGGGATGGCCTGTGTAGGCGACGGCATCGACCTCGATGCCGGTATCGGTTGCCGTCGACGTGAAGTTCACGATCGAGACACGCGTCTGGCTGTCGAGGTAGGCGTCCCAGGCATCGTAGCTGTAGAAATCCGCCGCGATGTCCTCGCCGGCCTCCGCGCGGGAGATGATCGTGCCGAGTGCCTGCGAGAAGCGCTCCGCACCCACGGGGTTGAAATGCTCGGGATCGCCGAAATCATCATCCTCGGGCGCGTAGACATCCGCATGGACGAGGTTGAAGTCGAGGTAGGTTCCGCCGCCGGCTTCCACCATTTCC
>CAMZCV010000208.1 GCA_947305035.1 uncultured Coriobacteriales bacterium
GACGGCGTGCTCATACGTGCCGTTGCAATCGACCGGGATGGAAGAGACGCCCTGCTCGTCAATCTCGGTCTTGCCCGCGGACACATGGCGCACAAGCGCAGGAGCAGTGCCACCATACTCCGCATACGAGAGCCCGATAGCAGGCAGCTCGTCCCCGAAGAGGGCTTCGCAGGCATTGCTCGCCAGGAGCGGACCCCAATGTGTGCCATAGGGATTGGGGTTTTTGGTGACGCTGACCGAGAGACCGAGGATAAGCGCCTCCTTGGCGCGCGTGAGCGCGACGTAGAGGAGCCTTCCGCGCTCCGCCTGCTCGCTTTGGCTATGCCAGGACGAGAGGAACGATGCCCAGTCTTCGAGCGAGGAGCTGGCATCGACGGTTGTGGCAGGCTCGCCGGGCAGATGGTCGCGCGCCGCCTTGGGGATGAGCGCGGTGTAGATGCTCGTTCCGTAGTTCTCGCTCACGATGGCGCTGGACGACGAGCGCGAGGAACCCCACAGCTCGGCGACCGCGCACACAGGGAACTCGAGGCCCTTGGATGCATGGACCGTCATCACGCGCACCACGCCCTGCTCGCCCGTATCGAGCGAGGCGATGCCCTGACGTGCCACGCCGAGCCAATCCGAGAACTCGCGCGCTGCACGGGAGATGCCGAACGCCCCGTTGTCGGCAAGCTCGGAGACGAAGCGGATGGCGGCGAGCACGTTTGCCGCGCACGCGATGCCGCGGGGGCCGTCGGCCTCGAGACGGGCGATCCATCCCGATTCGCGGACGATGCCCTCGAGCACGTCGCCCACCTGCCACGAGCGCATGCGCTCGAACGCACGGCCGAGCACCTCAGCAGCGCGCTGCAGGCGCTCGGAGGGGACGGAGCCCACGGGAAGGGCGGAGCTTCCCTCGCGAATATAGGAAAGGAAGCCGTCGGCGAGCTGGCGCTTGTCGAATACGCGCATGTCATGCTCGTCCACGGGCTCGTGGTTGCGTGTGGCGAGCAGGCAGATGTCGTTGGCATCGCAGCAGAAGATGTCGCCGGTAAGCACCGGATAGAGGCCCGACTTGGTTGAGAAGGGGTTGGACAGGAGTTCTGCGAGGGCGGACACGAGACCCACCTCGGGCGCCTCCGAGAACGTGGAGCCGCCCGTGACCACGCATTCGATGCCGCGCGCACGCAGGGCGTCGAGGTAGACCTGCACATGCTTGAGGCTGCCCATGAGCAGCACCACATCGCCCGCGCTGCCACCCGCCTGGATATAGGAACTGATGCGGCTGGCGATCTGGCCAGCGCCGATGATGCGCCGCTCGGTGTCGGTGCCGTAGGCGCCGGTGGTGAGCTCGACCGTGATGCGCGGGAGCGCGGGCGTGCGATAGGTGTCCTTCCGCACGGAGGACGGCGTGAGGGGCATGAACTCGGGGATGATCGCACCCTTGCACACCTTCTCGACGAAGGAGAGGATGTCTGCATGGCTGCGGAAGTTCTTGGTGAGGCTGCGACGGCATGAGGGGTCTACGTTGCTCCCGCGGTTATTGAAGACGCTCACGTCGGCGCCTTGGAAGCGGTAGATGGACTGCTGTGCATCGCCTACGGTGCAGAGATGGATGGCGTCCTCCCCCGAAAGACCGGATATCATCCTCACCTGCTGCTCGTTGGTATCTTGGAACTCGTCGACCATCACGAGCTCGAAGCGCGAGCTGTAGAGCGCGGCTATCTCGGGATGCTCGGCGAAGGCCTTGTGCGTCAAGCGCAGTAGATCGTTGTTGTCGACCATGCCAAGCGCTGCCTTGCGCGCGGAGAACACGGTGTCGACCTCGAAGGCGAGCTTCACGAGCTGGTCTCTCAGGGGTGCGCAGGCGATTAGCTCCTTGGAGAAGATGAGGCTTCCGTGCTGCTGCTTGAGCTCCTTCCAGGAATCCTTGAGGTCCTTGGAGCCGAATGCCTTGCCGGAAAGCGTGCCGAGCGAATCGACGCATGCGAAGGCGGCGGCGTCTGACTGGTCTGCCCCGGAAAGGAAGCCCAATATGCTCGCGATATGCTCTTGGAGCTGCGCGAACCCTTCGTCGTTGCTCTTGTTGTGGTTGAAGCCCTTCTCGTCGAGCAGGGCCTCCATGGCCCGGCATGCTCCGAGATAGGCTTGGATGGGGATGGCGAGCGGATGGATGACGCCGGGGAACTCGAGCGATTTGAAACCGTCCACGCCAGACGCAGCCGCAGCCCGCAGGCTCTTGACCATGCCGATGATGGTGGAGCCGAGGTCGCCCGCTGCGGAGGACCTGCCGCGGATATCGAAGGCGGACACGAGCCCCTTGTACTCCTCGCGCTGGGAGATATCGCGGACGCAATCGTCGACGGATCGCTCGAGAAGCTCCGACGCGCGGGTGTCGGGGATGAGGGAAAGGTCGGGGTCGAGGCCGAGCTCGAAGGCATGCGCCTTGAGAATGCGGATGCACATGCCGTGGATGGTGCTGATCCAAGCCGCGTCGACGTCGAGCGCGTGATGGGCGAGGCGCTCCTCGGAGCGCAGGCGCGCGCGGATGCGCTCGCGGATCTCGTCGGCGGCAGCATGGGTGTAGGTGATCACGAGCACCTGGTTTAGCGAGGAGATGAAGGGGCCTCCATCCGTACCCGAACCGGGCGTGAGCGCCCATGCAACACGCTCGGCGAGCGTGGCGGACTTGCCCGATCCAGCACCTGCCGCAACGAAGAGCGGGGTGTCGAGCGTGGAGATGATGGACTGCTGCTCGGGAGTAGGCTTGTTGCGCGCCATGCTACATCATCCTCCTCTCGCAGCGGAGCACCGGGCAATAGCGACAGGACTCGCCGTTGCGCGGATGCGCCCCGATCTCGCCTGCGGAAAGGCGCTCGATGACGTGCGCAACCTGCTGCTCGGTTGCGTCGAGGAGCTCCTCGAAGGTTATGCCGGGAGGCGGGCACATGGATGCTTCGCGACGGCCGGCCTCCTCCTCGCCGAGGATGCGCGGGAGCACGGAGGCCTTGGCAAGGCCCGCAATGGCGTGGTCGCCGGGCTTGGCGCCCATGGTGGAGAAGAATACGGCGCCTTCCACGGAAAGCTCGGGATGGAGCCTGCGAACGATCTGGGCATAGGCGAGCGCTTGGATATGCTGGGGCAGCTCGAAGGAATCGAGCGTGAAGCCGTCGCCCGGACCCTTGGAGGGGAAGATGTTGTACTCCCCCGCAAAAGAGAAGGAGCTCTTGTGCTTGTAGTCGATGATGAGGACCTCGCCGTGGGGCCCCACGTCGATGCGGTCGATGGTGCCCACGATCTCGGCGCCTGCATACGTTACCCGTGTGCAGCCGTCTCCGCTGCCGAAACGCAGCTCGAAGTAGCGGGGCTCGAAACCTTCGAAGCGTTGGGCCTCGAAGGCGAGGGCGGCATGGAGATCCCTGCGCAGCAAATCGATCTGATAGGCTTCGGTTGCCGTATGGGGCACGAGCGATTGCGATTCACGCCGGAGAGCACGCTCGCGCTGTGCCTGCAGATGCTCGTC
>CAMZCV010000209.1 GCA_947305035.1 uncultured Coriobacteriales bacterium
CGCTTGTCCATGCGCTCCTCCATGATTCGACGTGCTGCGAGCGTATTATCCCGCATCGGGTTGCGGCATGTTTACGCCTGCAAAGATAACGACCGCTCACGCCGTTTTCGTGATAGAATACCGATTCGTGCGTTGACGGGGACACGTCGTATGGACCCGCGCGAGTCACAGAGAGCGGAGCAGCTGAGATCCCGCACTCGCGCCCATCCGGTATCACCCCTGAGCAGCGGCCCCAAAGCGCCTCGGCGCAAGTAGACGTCGCCGGAATGACCGCCGAAACAGGTCAGCCGAGTAATGCGGATTCCCGCACGCTGGGTGGTCAAAGCGAAGCACACGCATGGCGCTTCGTCCCAGCAACAGGGACGGGCGCTTTTTTAGTGCCAGCAGACAAGGAGGAAGAGCGTGGCAAACGAGTATAAGGAAACGACCAACCTGCCGACTACCGGCTTCCCCATGCGCGGCAACCTCGCGCAGAACGAGCCCAAGCGCCTCGCGGCCTGGGACAAGGCCGGCGTTTACGAGCAGCTGCTCAAGAAGAACCAGGGGCACGAGCGCTTCGTGCTGCACGATGGCCCTCCGTATGCCAACGGCCCCATCCACATCGGGCACGCCCAGAACAAGATCTCCAAGGACATCATCAACCGCTTCTGGGCCATGCAGGGCAAGGAGACCCCCTACGTTCCCGGCTGGGACTGCCATGGCCTGCCCATCGAGCACAAGGTCGAGGACATGGTGGGTGCGGAGAAGTTCCGCCAGCTTCCCACCGAGAAGATCCGCGAGCTCTGCCGCAAGATGGCCGTCGAGCAGGTCGACACCCAGCGCAAGGGCTTCAAGCGCCTGGGCGTCCTCGGCGAGTGGGACAACCCCTACCTCACCTACACCAACGACTACGATGCCACCGACATCGAGATCTTCAAGGCCATCTTCGACACCGGCGCCATCTACCGCGGACGCAAGCCCGTGCACTGGTGCAGCCACTGCCACACCGCGCTCGCCGAAGCCGAGATCGAGTATGCCGATGAGACCTCGCCGGCCATCTTCGTGCGCTTCGAGATGACCACCGTGCCCGCCGGCCTCGAGGCTTGGGACGGGCGCCTCAACGTGGCCATCTGGACCACCACGCCCTGGACCCTTCCTGCCGACGACGCCGTGATCCTGCACCCCGAGGCCTCCTACGTGGCCGTGGAGCACGACGGCCTGGCCTACATCTTCGCCGAGGCGCTCTGGGAGAAGTGCGCCGCCAAGTTCGGTTGGGATGACGCGGCGCTCGTCAACGACGCGGAGGGCGCTATCTGGCGTGCCACCGGCACCGAGCTCGCCGAGCAGCGCTACAAGCAGCCCATCTTCGGCGATCAGGGCGAGACCGGCAAGTTCATCTACGCCGACTACGTCACCCTCGAAGACGGCACCGGCATCGTGCACTCCGCGCCCGGGCATGGCGTCGACGACTACCTCGCCGGCATCCAGTTCGACGTGCCCGTGGTCATGCCCGTCGACGACGACGGCGTGTTCTACAAGGGCGAGGGCATGGGCTCCGGCGGCCCGTTCTCCGGCATGGAGGTCAACGAGGCCAACCCCGTCATCATCAAGTGGCTCGAGGAGCGCGGCACGCTCATCCTGCACGAGGACATGGTCCACAGCTACCCGCACTGCTGGCGCTGCAAGAACCCGGTCATCTTCCGTGCCACGAGCCAGTGGTTCGTCTCGATGGACGACACGGGCCTGCGCAAGCAGGCGCTGTCCGAGCTCGCGAAGGTGCGCTTCTATCCCGCGAACTCCATCAAGCGCATCACCTCCATGGTCGAGGGCCGTCCCGACTGGTGCATCTCTCGCCAGCGCAACTGGGGCGTCCCCATCCCCGCGTTCACCTGCGAGGACTGCGGCGAGACCGTCATGAACGACGACACGCTCGACGCCGTCATCAAGCTGTTCCGCGAGCAGGGCTCCGACCACTGGTTCACCGACGATCCCGCCAGCTACCTCGGCGATGCCTGCGTCTGCCCCAAGTGCGGCGGCCATCACCTCAAGGCCGACCGCGACATCCTCGACGTGTGGTGGGATTCCGGCGTCTCCCATACCGCCGTCTGCCGCCATCGCGACAACCTCGCCTTCCCGGCCGACATGTACCTCGAGGGCTCCGACCAGCACCGCGGTTGGTTCATGAGCTCGCTCATGACCAGCGTGGGCGCCTACGGCGTGGCACCCTACAAGGCGGTCATCTCGCAGGGCTTCACGATGGACGGCCAGGGCCGCAAGATGTCCAAGAGCCTCGGCAACGTGATCGACCCCAACGCCGAGTGCGACAAGCGCGGCGCCGACATCCTGCGCCTGTGGGTCACCTCGGTCGACACGAGCGTTGACGTCCCCGTGGACGGCACCATCCTCAACCACGTGGGCGAGGCGTACCGCAGCTTCCGCAACAACTTCAAGTTCCTGCTCGGCGAGCTCGAGGGCCAGTTCGACCCCGCGACCGACGCCGTTCCCTTTGACGAGCTCATGCCCTACGACAAGCTCATGCTCGCCCGTGCCTGCGAGGTGCACGACATCGTGACCGAGGCTTACAAGGGCTATCGCTTCAACGTGGTGTACCGCACGCTCTACGACTTCGTCGTGACCGAGCTCTCCCATGGCTATCTCAATGCCACCAAGGACCGCGTCTACTGCGGCGGCAGGGACTCCTACGAGCGCAGGAGCGCGCAGACCGTGTGGGCGGCGCTGCTCTCCATGCTCCTCTCCGACCTGCAGCCCATCCTCGTCTACACCACCGACGAGGTCATGGCCTACCTGCCCGAGTCGATGCGCCAGGGCCAGGAGTTCGCCGCCCTGCTCGACTGGTACGAGGCCCCGCTGAGCGCAGAGGAGTACAAGCCGTATCTGGGTGCCTACAACGCGCTCGCCGATGCCCGTGCCGCCTTCACGAAGGCCTACGAGCTTGCCGCCGACACGCTTCCCGAGAAGTCCGCCCAGTCCGCGCGCGCCGAGCTCGTGCTCACGTCCGATCTCTATGCCGAGCTCGCCGGCTCCTACGGCTGCGACCTCGCCGAGGTCTTCGTGTGCTCCGAGGTGTCTCTCGCCGAGGGCGAGGAGACCTCCTGCACCGTGCTGCCTGCACGCGGCGAGAAGTGCCCGCGCTGCTGGAACTGGCGCGAGCTCGGCTCCGACGGCCTCTGCCCGCGCTGCAGCGACGCCGTGCGCGCCTACCGTTCCGCGAAGATCGGATAGTCCCGTGACCGGACGTGAGACAACGGTGCGCGGCGGATCGCGTATCCTCGCATATTGGGTTGTCGTTTCGCTGGTGACGGTGTTCGATCAGGCAACCAAGGCGGCCGTAAAGGAGCTCCTCGAGGTCGAGGGAGCGTCGCGCCCGTTCATTCCCAACATCATGGAGCTGCGCCTCGTGTTCAACACGGGCGCAGCGTTCTCCATCGGGCAGGGCGCGGGAATCATCTTCATTATCCTCGCCATCGCGGTGCTTGCCATGATGGCGGTGTTC
>CAMZCV010000210.1 GCA_947305035.1 uncultured Coriobacteriales bacterium
GTGGGTGCGCGCTCGCGAAGACACCAAGTCAATTACCAGGGTTAGAATCCGCGTACTGACAACGTATATGAAAAGAGCCCCTGGCTAGGGGGCTCGGGATGATCTGGCGGAGAGCTGGGGATTCGAACCCCAGAAGGGCGTTGCGGCCCTTACTCGCTTAGCAGGCGAGCACCTTCGGCCTCTCGGTCAGCTCTCCATGTTGGTGCCTACGAATCATACCGCAGAAAGGGCGTCCGCGTCCACCACGATTTGATGATTGCATGCTCTTATCGCATCCCACGAGAAGTACGCAACCAGCTCATCTGCGGAGAGCGCCGCGCCCTTGTCCACGAGTCCCGCGAGCGATCCGAGCCATCCAACGAGCCGTTCGGCCGAGACCCCGCGTGACCTCAGCGCACCCATATCAAGGTCTCCGTCGCGCTTGGCGAGGCGCCGTCCATCCGCCGCAACCAGAAGCGGCACGTGACCGTATGTGGGGCTCGGCAACCCCAGCAGCCGCTGCACATACATCTGCCGCCCAGTGGATCCCAGCAGGTCGTTTCCTCGAACCACCTGCGTGACGCCCATCAGCGCATCATCCACTGCACATGCAAGCTGGTACGCGTATATGCCGTCGGCGCGCCGCACCACGAAATCGCCGCAGTCGCGATCGAGCACCTCATGCTGCCGGCCGAATACCGCATCGACGTACTCAACTTCGAAGCCGTCCACCATAAGGCGCGTAGACGGCGCGCGAACTGCTCGTCGCGCCTCCACCTCCTCCGGGGAGAGGCTGCGGCAGGTGCCCTGGTACACGTATGTACCGTCGCTCGCGTGGGGAGCCGTAGCTGCATGGAGGTCCGCACGCGAGCAGAAGCACGGATAGGTGAGGCCCATCTCCTCAAGTCGCGTCACCGCGTCGGCGTAGACCTCGACCCGCTCGCTCTGCCAATAGGGTCCCTCGTCCCAGGAGAGGCCCAGCCACGCAAGGTCGTCGATGAGGGTCTCGGCAACCGAGCGATCGCGCGTGCGCTCGTCCAGGTCCTCGACGCGCAGCACCATCCGCCCTCCCTCTGCGCGGGCTGCGAGCCACGCCATGAGCGAGGCGAACGCATTCCCCACGTGCATGCGGCCGGAAGGGGAGGGGGCGAACCTGCCCACGGTCCCTCCAGCAATCGATGCCGCTGCTCTGGAATACATGCATGCCTCCCTGACATACGCTAGGATGTAGTTTCGCACACACAAGCGCGTTGCGCACGGAGGAGCACGGCATGGGCCAGGCACAGGAGCACGAGATGGATGGGTTCTCGCTGGGAACCCCGGCGCTCGTGTGCCGTTGGCGCCTCGCAGCCGGCACCCTCCTGCTCGAGAACAGGCATATGCGCGCCCTCTCGCGCCGCGTCGTCAATGGCAGGCCCATCTCCCGCGAGCTCGTGGCGTGGGCGAAGCAGCACGTCGAGTGGACGCTTGCCGAGGGAAGCTGCGAGCACCCGGATGGCGTGCTCATGCTCATCGTCGACGAGACCGGCGCGGCCGCCATGACGGTCGGGCCGTACGAGCCGCTCGCAAAGCGGTTCACCCGCGCTCTCGCCAATCGCGCGAGGAATGCGGAGCGCGAGCAGGACGAGACGGACGTGGCGCCCGAGGTGCTCTTCGCCTCCGCGGATGGCAGGCTGCTTGCGGGAATGGCGGCAGACGCTGTTCCATGCGGCTGCATGAGCCTCGTGCTGCAGCTCTCGGCAACGTTGGGGATTCCCGTCGAGTATGACCCGGACCTGCTCGAATCGCTCGGGAACGGCACGCTCGAAGTCGAGGGCCTGTTCCTGGCGTCGGACGAGCACGGCATCGTGATGGCGAGCGATTGTAGCGACAAGATGTGCGAGCGTTTCGAGGTCTCCTACAAGCGGTTGTTCGATTCGGCCCACAATAAGCGCAGGTAGGCGGCGTCGGGCGGTAGGCTTCGCGGCGCGCTTCATCCATCTGTCACGCTATTTGCTATCGCTCGAAGCCGCAAATGGCCATCCCGCGTTCATTTAAACAACGTTGCGATTATAATTAGTACGCTTATGGGCATATTGCATCCCAAACGAATCCAAGCCCAAAGATTGTGTTGGAATGATCCGCCGTAGGGCGGGTTGCAGAGTCTAGCAGAGGAGAGGACATGGCTAGAAAATTCAAGTCCATGGACGGTAACAACGCAGCGGCGTGGGTGTCGTATGCGTTCACGGAGGTGGCGGGCATCTACCCGATCACGCCGTCCAGCCCGATGGCCGACTACGTCGACCAGTGGGCAGCCGCGGGCCAGAAGAACATCTTCGGCACCACGGTCAAGGTCATTGAGATGGAGTCCGAGGCTGGCGCGGCTGGCGCGGTTCACGGCTCGCTCGGCGCAGGTGCACTTACCACCACCTACACCGCATCCCAGGGCCTCCTGCTCATGATCCCCAACATGTATAAGATCGCGGGCGAGGGCCTGCCGTCGGTCTTCCACGTGTCCGCCCGTACCGTGGCGAGCCACGCGCTGAACATCTTCGGCGACCACTCCGACGTCATGGCCTGCCGCCAGACCGGCTTCGCCATGCTCGCCGAGAACAGCGTCCAGGAGGTCATGGACCTCGGCGCCGTCGCTCACCTCTCCGCCATCAAGGGCGGCGTGCCGTTCATCAACTTCTTCGACGGTTTCCGCACCTCCCACGAGATCCAGAAGGTCGCCGTTTGGGACTACGAGGACCTCAAGGAAATGTGCGACATGGACGCTGTCCAGGCGTTCCGCGACCACGCCCTCAACCCCGAGCATCCGCATGCCCGCGGCAGCCATGAGAACGGCGACATCTTCTTCCAGCACCGCGAGGCCTGCAACTCCGCTTACAACGCGCTTCCCGCCGTTGTCGAGGAGTACATGAACAAGGTCAACGAGAAGCTCGGCACCAACTACCACCTGTTCGACTACTACGGCGCCCCCGACGCCGACCGCGTCGTCGTCTGCATGGGCTCCTTCTGCGAGGTGCTCGAGGAGGTCGTCGACTACCTCAACGCCCACGGCGAGAAGGTCGGCCTGGTGAAGGTCCACCTGTACCGTCCGTGGTCGCTCGACCACTTCATCGCGGCTCTCCCCGAGACCGTGAAGTCCATCGCCGTCCTCGACCGCACCAAGGAGCCCGGCTCCCTGGGCGAGCCCCTCTACCAGGACGTCATCAACTCCCTGTTCGAGGCTGGCAAGGCCGGCATCAAGGTCATCGGCGGCCGCTACGGCCTCGGCTCCAAGGACACGCCTCCCGCGTCCGCATTCGCCGTCTACGCCGAGCTCGCCAAGGATGAGCCCAAGCGCGAGTTCACCATCGGCATCGTCGACGACGTCACCAACCTCTCCCTCGAGGAGATGGAGGACGCCCCCAACACCGCAGACCCCTCCACCATCGAGTGCAAGTTCTGGGGCATCGGCGGCGACGGCACCGTGGGCGCCAACAAGAACTCCATCAAGATCATCGGCGACCACACCGACAAGTA
>CAMZCV010000211.1 GCA_947305035.1 uncultured Coriobacteriales bacterium
GTGGGCGGATCTGTGACATTTCCCTTATCTGTTGCCGAAACGGCATACTACCTGCCCATGACGGTTTCGGAAGACGGTTGGGACTGGTCGTTCGAGAACAGATTGCCTGGTGGCTGGTGGTGCCGTACCCCATCGACCGATACCGGAGTCTACGATATGCCGTATGTTGGCAATGATGGCTCCATCAACGTATCTGAAGAGCCAATTTTCAGCGGTGGGGTAACCATTACCGGCGTGCGCCCTGCTTTCCAGTTGGATTTAAATCAGGTCCTGTTCCTCTCCGCCGCCGAGGGCGGCAAGTCGTCCGCAACGGAGCTTGGCGAGATGGCTGCATGGCGCGCCTCTTCCACGGAGGTCGTCGAGAGGGAGAGCGGCACCGTCGAGGTGCCCGTGTACAAGCTCACTCTGTACGATTGGGGGCAGCATTCTGGGTTCTCCTTCAGCACCGATATGACCACGGTTGCTGCGGGCGGCACGCTTTCCATCACCTACAGCGGCTCCAAGACCGGCGACAACGAGTACGTCTCTGCGATGCTCTGCGATAGCGAGGGCAATCCGCTCTATTACGGGCACGTGGCGCATGACAGCGCGTCGGGTACGGCGAGCCTCACCATTCCCGCCGACGTGCCTGCGGGAGACTACGTGCTCAAGATCTATGCCGAGCAGGCCAACGGTGATTTTCTGACCGACTATGCGAGCAGCTTCAGCACCGTTGCCCTTACGGTGACGGACATCCCGTCATCCGACCCTCCCGTTTCGACCGACCCCGAACCCGAACCGCAATCTGAGCCCGAGCCAACGCCGCAACCGGAGCCAACACCTGAGCCTACGCCTGCGTATGTGGTCCCGAAGTCGGGCGACGCCACGAATTCTGCAGCTATTGCCCTGATCTGGCTGCTCGGCAGCGCGCTTATCGTGTGGGGGCTGCTTTCCACAAGGAAAGATTAGCTGTCAAACATGTAAGGTTTTATGGCGTGGCAGAAACGGAGCAGCGTCCCGTCTTGGACTCTGAACGTGCTGTGCGGCTACTTGATGGTGACGCCGTATTTCTCGTCGAAGTACTCGATCGTCTTGTGAAGGATGCGTATGAACGCCTCGCCGTCATCGCCGAGCCTTTCAAGATAACCGCGGAATCCCTCCATGGCTTTCTCGCGCTGATCCCTTACCGCCTTGCGACCCTCATCGGTGAGCTCGACGTTGACCTTGCGCCTGTCCTCGTCGTCTCTGGTGCGTGAGACATAGCCCCGCTCCTCGAGCGAGCTGACGATCTGGGTGATGCGAGGCCTGGTTAGGGAGACGTGCTCAGCAATCTCGACCGCAGTGGCGCTTTCGTTTCGCTCATCGAGGTAGACGAGCACGCTGTATTCGCCCTGCGTGTGAATTCTCACGAGCTTTGTAGCTGCAAGCATTGCCTTCTCGGCAAGAACTATCGAATCAAATGTGTCCTCTTGAAGGTTGTTGCGATCTTGAGCCATGTTCCAGATCCCCTCATAACCATTGAAATCTTTATGTAGTTTGTATTCTATCTCATTTTTGGTGCATGAGTCAGTATTTTTGTTTTTAGGTTAATTAAAAGCTTGAAATTATTAATCTGCTCTCCGTTTTTTCTCGACAAGGAAGGGACAAACGCGGATCCATCCGGCTTTCGATTATCACGTGTGGGGGACGGGTATCATCGCGCTGATTCCTGCGCCCGTATGATTTGAGGGGTATGCCTTCCCATGACGCGACGTGTTGGCGGATACCGTATGACTCCGATGGGGGCGATAGTATGTGCTGCACAGACCGTGCATCCGAGTGACCGAGGAGGATATCATGGGTTTTTCCGTTGACGACAAGTGCAAGAAGCTTGCCAAGGATCCGCGCGCTGCCGCAGTCGTATCGAAGTACTCGCCTGGTTTCACCACCGATCCGCAGATGAAGATGGTAATGGGCCTCACCCTGCGCAAGCTTGCCAGCTTCCCGCAGGCAAAGGAGCTTGCCGACAACCTCGACGCCATCGACGCCGAGCTCAAGGCGATCGAGGAGTAAGCCCTCGCCAGTCTGGAAACGCGGCAATCCGACAGCGCCCCGTCATATGAGATGGGGCGCTGTTTCCGTTATCGGCCGAGCTAAAGATGTCAGTCCTCTCCGCGGAGCTCCATGGCTTTGAGGAGCATCCGCAGCCTCAGCTGGACATCGGGATCGTCGAAGTCGACATCCAGCTCTCGTTTGATGCGCGAAAGGCGCTCGAGCAGTGTGGAGCGGTGAACATAGAGGTCGGATGCCGTTTTCGTGACATTCATGTTGTTCTCGAGGAAGCAGCGCAGGGTCTCGATATAGCTCGTCGCAGAATCGCGGTCATGCTCAACCAGACGTCTCAAACCGGGAGGATAGAGCATGGGGAGCGGCAGCTCGCCCAGTGATCCCACCACCATGTCCTCGAGCACATGGTCCTGATACACATGGAGCCCTTCGTCGGGAGAGAAGAGCTGCCCGTTTTCGAGAGCGATGTTGGCCTCGAGGTAGTAGAGACGCGCTTGGACGAGATCCTCGACAGGGTCGGAGATTCCTGCGCTCATTCCCATGGTTTCCGAGAACGGCTCCAATGCCCTGCGTATTGCCTCGCTATAGGGCATGCCCTGGTCAAGCTCGTCGAGATCCACGAAAGCAACCACCGAATTGCGATGATGCTCGAAGGCGATGCTTTTGGGGAAGGTACTCTCAACCATGCTGCGCACATAGCCTATGGGCAGGTTCGCCAGACGATTCGACAGCTTGAGCCGCATGCACACGAACCTGCGCCTTGCGGCGGCCTTCTCGAACATGCCCCTCCCAACAGAATCGAGGGGGTATCCCTCCACTAGATCCTGAACCGCACGGCGCATGGTGCCCTTGTCATCCGCCTCGAGCGTGGAAAGCCGCCTGAGTGCCCGGATGATCATCGCCCCGAGCATCTTGAGCAGCGGAGCGTCGCTCTGCCTGTTCGCTCGTGTGGCATACTGCACGGTAAGGCATCCCGCATACTCGCCGTCGAGGTAGAGGTTGTAGTTGAGCGTCGATGATCCGAGAAGCTCGATCATGAAGGGCTCCTGCTGCTCCATGGATAGGTCGCGGGAGCCGATGTATTTGTCGAAGGAGTCGATTTCGAGGTTCTGCGTTTCCGGTTTGCCGCTCCCTGCATACGACACATTGAAGGAACTGTGCGCCGAAGTTCCCACAACCTTGAAGTCCTTGTCGATGGCGAGCAGGTCGCGGTCGAGGATGTGCTCGCTTGCAGTGAGCATGCGCGGGATGCTGGCATCCTCCTCGATGATGGCCTGCAGCTCCTGCTCCCAGGCATCGTAGGCGTCGAAGATGCCCTGGACCGTGTTGAAGAGCCGGTAGAAGTCGCAGGTTCCGTCAACCTGTATGGTGCAGCAGCTGGCTGCATAGCGTTTGAGGCGTGGAGTGGAGCCGATGCACAGGATGACGGCTCCCTTCTCC
>CAMZCV010000212.1 GCA_947305035.1 uncultured Coriobacteriales bacterium
GGTGGTCGACGAGCGCATCGTGGGACTCACCGAGCTGGTCTTGGACTTTTGTGGGAAAGTGGGTACTGTTAATTTGCTGTCCCACTTTGGGAAAGCAAATGACCTGTCCCCACTGTCCCAGAAAAGGAGGGAATGATATGAAGCTGCAGATCGCTATGGACGACGGGGATGCCGGCCATCTGCTTGACGTTGCTGAGAAGATCCATGACGTCATAGACATCTTCGAGGTGGGCACGCCCGTAATCATGCTCGAGGGCTGCCATGCGGTGAAGGCCGTGAAGGATGCCTACCCCCATATGTGCGTGCTCGCCGACTCCAAGATCATGTATGGCGGCGCGCTCGAGTGCCTCTATCTCTGCAGGGCTGGTGCCGATATCGTGACCGTGCTCGCAGTCTCCGACAACGCAACTATCAAAGAGGTTGTGGAGACCGCGCATGCTTACGGGCGCAAGGTGATGGTCGACCTCATGAACGTCGAGGACATCCCCGCGCGCAGCCGGGAGCTCGTGGAGCTCGGAGCCGACTACATCGCCGTCCACACGGCGTTCGACGTGCAGAAGCTCGGCCGTACCCCGCTCGGCGACCTGCGCACGCTCGTGGGCGCCATCGATCCTTCCAAGGCGGTCGTGGCAGGCGGCGTGAAGCAGGCAACCATTGGCGACTACGCCGCGCTAAACCCCGGCATCATCGTTGCGGGCGCGGCGCTCTATGGTGCCCCCAACATCCGGAAGGCTGTTGTCGACATGAAGGAAGCCATGGAGGCGTTTGAGGAGGAGCAGGGCTAGATGGAGATCAAGGAGATTCTCTCCGACATTACCGATGAGCTTGCACGTACCTTCGATGCCCTGGATGAGGCCCAGCTCGAGGAGCTCGAGCGCCGCGTGCTTGCCGCAAACCGCGTGTTCGTGGCGGCTGCAGGACGGTCGCTGCTCGCCATCCGCGGCTTCGCGATGCGCCTCATGCACTTCGGATATACCGCCTACGTGGTGGGGGAGACGGTGACGCCCGCCATCCAGCCGGGCGACCTGCTGCTTATCGCAAGCGGCTCCGGTTCAACCGCGACGCTCGTGGTGATGGCCGAAAAGGCCAAGAAGGCCGGCGCGGATATCGCCCTCATCACCACGCGGCCCGACTCGCCGCTCGGCGCGCTCGCAGACCATATCGTGCATCTCGAGGCCTATACTGCCAAACTGCCCGAGAGCGGCATCAAGAGCATCCAGCTCGGCGGCAACACCTTCGAGCAGGGCGTGCTTATCGTGGGCGACGCGATCATCATCCATATCGCGGGATCGTCTGCTGAGAAGAACGCCGAGCTCATGACCAGGCACGCCAACCTGGAATAGGCGAGACCGACGATCGCGGGCTTCCTTGCCACGGGGGTTCGCTATTCATTGAGTCTGGTCTATCAGGTACCCGTACAACCAGACTCATTGATCGAACTGGCGGGCATCAAACTATATAAGCGCAGGTAAAAGCGCCATAGCCCTTCTATTAGAGGTATGATAACGCATTGAGTCTGGCCCTACAGGTACCTGATAGACCAGACTCAATGAATGCGAATAGTATCGAGGGCCGTGGGCGTGTCTGATGCCCTTGGCAAATTGCAAGCCAGCCTATTGGCGCGGAGGCTGCTGGTACTGCTGCGGGTACTGCGGCTGCGCGGGCTGCTGGTACTGGGGCTGCGCCGGCTGCTGATACGGCTGCTGGTACTGCTGCGGATACTGCGGCTGAACAGGCTGCTGGTACTGCTGCGGATACTGCGGCTGGGCAGGCTGCTGGTACTGCGGCTGCGGATACTGCGGCTGAACAGGCTGCTGGTACTGGGGCTGCACGTACTGCTGCTGTGCCGGCTGCTGGTACTGCTGCGGATACTGGGGTTGTGCCGGCTGCTGGTACTGCGGCTGCGCGTACTGCTGCTGTGCCGGCTGCTGGTACTGGGGCTGTACCGGCTGCGCATACTGCTGCTGGTATTGCGGCTGCATAGGCACCTGCGGCTGCACGGGCATCTGATGGGGCTGCACGGGCACGTCGGTGCCGATGATGTAGGTGTCCTGCTTGGACGACCAGCGGATCTGCAGGAACGCGAGGATGAAGACGACCACGGTGAAGCCGAGACCGCCGAGCGAGACCAGCTCGGAATCAACGGAGAGCGCGTAGTCGTAGAGGCCGTGGATGAAGATGGGCACGAGAAGGGCAAGCAGGCGGTCGACCATGCTCAGCTTGCGCTCACCGCGTGCGTGGTGGTTGCGCGCCATGCCGTAGAAGTAGCCCATGAAGACGCCGCAGGTGCAGTGCAGGGGCACGGAGAGGATGCCGCGTACCATGGCGACCTGCAGGCTCATGTAGTTGAGCACATAGAGAAGGTTCTCGAGCGTCGCGAAGCCCAAGCTCACGATGATCGCATACACGATGCCGTCGAACGTGAAGTTGAAGGCCTTGTTCTTCCAGGACCCGAAGCGAAGGACCAGGTACTTGAGGCCCTCCTCGGCAACCGGCACAACGACGAGGAACATCAGGAGGGTCTGCATATCCTTGCTCCGCGTGATGGACATGATGCCGTTCTCGCCAAAGGTCTCGAGAAGCGCGGCGGGGAAGGTCGTGAGGGCGCCCAGGATGAAGAGCTTGATGAGCAGGCCGGCGGGCTCGCTCTCGATCTTATCCTGCCTCAGGATGAACCAGATGAGGATGAACGAGGGGATGAGCGCTGCCCAGATGAGGATTTCGACCATGGATGATTCCTACCCTTCGAACGGAACGACGTGCGCGACGGCGTCGGCGAGGCTGATACGTGCACCGCCATTATCGAGGTCGATGAGGATGTAATTCCAGTTGCCCATGCCAAGCTCGCGCATGTAGCTGAGCTGGCGCATGCTGTGGCGGGTGAGCATGCGCTCGACGAGGTCATGGTTGTCCACGAGACCGGCGTCGGTCATCGCGAAGACGAGATCGACGCAGGCGGTGTCGATGGCGACGATATCGGTGGAGGCGAGGATGCCGATGTTGGGGGTGACGACCGGCTGGGCATGCACGCCCTCGCAGTCGCAGCTCACGCTCATGTTGCGCATCACGTTCACGTAGGTGACGTGCTTGCCGAAGAAGTCGATGGTGGCCTTGGTGGACTCGGAGATCTTCTCCATGAGCTCCTCCTGGTCGACGCTCCACTGACCCTCGCCCTCGCGCGCATGGATCCGTAGGAGAGCATGTGGTCGCCCACGCTCATGCTGTCAAACCACTTGCCGCCGGCCACGGGCAGAAGGGCCGTGCCCTTCTCGTCCATGATGTCGACGGGGCAGAAGTCCCAGCCGTTGGTTGCGATGGTCTTGCGGTGCTGCTCGGTGGTGTAGCGGTCGCCCTCGTAGTAGGTGTTGGTCTCGATGATGGTGGCCTCGGGCAGGTCCTTCTCGACCAGCTCGCGCACCCACGCGCGCGGGATGATGTTGGGGCCGTGGG
>CAMZCV010000213.1 GCA_947305035.1 uncultured Coriobacteriales bacterium
GCTCCGAGGCGCCGAGGACCGCATCAACGAGGCCCAAGGGCTGCTCGACGAGGCCAACGAGATCCACTCCACCCCCGAGATCACCCAGGGGCTGATCGACTCGGTGACCAAGCAGCACAACGCCATCGAGGAGCAGGCAGCTCGCATCAGGGAGCTCGCCGCCTCCGAGAAGGACCTGCGCGACAGCACGCGCGGCAAGCGCGTCCTCTTCATCGGCGTCATCGTCGCCGTCGTCGTGCTCCTGGCCGTCATCCTGTTCCTGATCTTCGGACCCAAGTAACCGAACGGCACGCGCCATGCAAGCAACGCCATGGGAGGCCGGTTCGCCGGCCTCCTCGCCGTTTATCGGGCAATAGCGGAGATGGCAAGCGAGATGGCCGAGATGAGCACGATAAGTGCAACGGCCCACAGCACGGTGGCGAGCTTGGACTGATGGTTCACGCGGAAGAACGGATACGGGCCGTCGAATTTGTCTCCAGCATTGAGGCCGAGCATCGTGAAGCCGTACGCCATCGTGACGGCCACCGGGATCGCCCATGGATGCGCATGCGGCTCGAGCAGCACATACGAACCGATTGAGATGAGCGGGCAGAGCGTGTGATGGAAGAGCCCCACGCCCGAGAGCATGAGCTTCTCGAAGCCGCCTCCCATGGGCACGAGGACGAAGAGGGTGACTGCGAACGTCATGGTAAGCATGCAGGCGCCCAGATAGCGGAACCATGAGGCAGAAGCGCCGAACGCGAGGAAGGCGGCGCTCGAGAGCACCGCGACGAGGTTCGAGATCTGCGTATAGAACGCGAAGATGCTCCAGCCGCGGGAGATGCTCAGGCGGAAGCCCGCGAGGCCGAAGGCGATGGCGAGGATGTTGGCGGCGACGGCCATGGCACCTCCGGATATGCGGGACCGTTCTTGCAGACGCTCCTTTAGAATAGCAAGTGGCAGTACGGCGGAAAAGCGCTTGGAGGGAACTGAGACATGGACTATGGGCAGGGAAAAGGCATCGTCGTCATCGGCACCACATTCGTCGACATCAAGGGCTATCCCTTCTCCGAGTACATTCCCGCAGGCAGGAACGCGGGTCGCGTGATAGAGGTGCATGGAGGCGTGAGCCGCAACATCGCCGAGGATATCGCCAACGTTGGGATGCCCTGCACCTATGTGAGCACGGTTGACGAAAGCGGCGTGGGAACGGGCGTGGTGCGCAGGCTCGCCGAGCGCGGCTGCAACACGGAGTACATCGAGCCCGCACCCGACGGCCTCGGCACCTGGCTTGCCGTGTTCGACCATACGGGAGACGTTGTGGCGTCCATCTCAAAGCGCCCCGATATGAGCGGCATCGAGCGCATCCTCGACGAGAAGGGCGACGAGATTTTCGCCTCCGCAGACAGCATCGCCGTGGAATTCGATATCGACGAGCCCATCCTCGTGCGCATCATCGAGCTCGCAGAGAAGCATGGCAAGAAGATCTACTCCCCCGTCACCAACATGTCCATCGCGGCCGAGCGCCGCTCGCTGCTGGGGCACATCGAGTGCTTGGTCTGCAACCAGCAGGAGGCGGGCATGCTGTTCTCCGAGGATTACTCCGAAACGAGCCCGCAGGGGATGATCGGCATTCTCGCCAGGAGGATCGCCGAGCACCAGATCAAGAGCATGGTGGTGACGCTGGGTGCGAAGGGCGCCGTCTTCGTCTCGGCAGACGGCGCGCGCGGGCTCTGCCATGCACGCGAGGTGAACGTCGTCGACACGACGGGTGCCGGAGATGCCTTCTTCGCGGGGGTTGCGGCGGGCCTCACCTACGGGAAGACGCTCGGCGAGGCCTGTGAGATCGGCACGCGGCTCGCAGCCGGCTGCATCGAGACGGACGAGAACGTCTGCCCACCCCGTTAAAAAGGGACGGGTACTTTTTTACGTTTTGCCCGTCTTACCCCCATTAGGGGATACTCCCCTAATGGGGATTTTCTATTTGGGGATACTCCCCTGATCGAGAAACTATTCGATGAACATGGCATCGCCAATGGAGAGGAAGCGGTAGCGCTCCCCCATAGCTGCGGCGTAGGCATCCATGATCTGCTCGCGCGTGGCGAAGGCCGAAACCAGCATCATGAGCGTCGATTTGGGCACATGGAAGTTGGTGATCATCGCATCGACCACGTGGAACTGCGAGCCCGGCATGAGGAACAGGTTGGTGGTGGCGTTCTCGCGAGCAACCATGCAACCCGCCCCGGTGTCCCATGCGCTCTCGAGCGAACGCACGCTCGTGGTACCCACGGCGATCACGCGGCCGCCCGCTGCCTTGGTGGCGGCAACGCGATCGACGACTTCCTGGGAGACGTGGTAGCGCTCGGTATGAATGACGTGGTCCTCGGCGTTCTCCTCGGTTACGAGGCGGAAGGTGTCGATACCCACCTCAAGCTCCACCGTTGCCCAGCCCACGCCCATCTCCTGCAGACGCGCGATGAGCTCCGGCGTGAAATGCAGCCCCGCCGTGGGAGCCGCAGCGGAATGCTCCTCGCGCATGGCGTAAACCGTCTGGTATTTCTCGGGATCGCCCTCGTACTGCGTGATATAGGGCGGCAGCGGCACGCGTCCAGCCTCGTGGATGGCGCTGTCGAGCGAGAAGCCCTCCGCGGGCGTGAAGCGCACGAGGCGCCCTCCGCGGCTGCCCTCGACGAAGTCGACGATCTCGCCGGTGAGCACCACGGGAGCATCGTCGGGTGCCGAGATGCCACCTGCCCGATACTCGATGACGGCACCCTGCTTGAGGCGCTTGCCGGGGTTCACGAGGCACTCCCACACCCCGCCGTACGGGTCGAGATCCTCGCGGCGCGTGAGCAGCAGCGTCTCCGCGACGCCGCCAGTACCGCGTTTGCGCCCCATGAGGCGCGCCGGCAGCACGCGGGTCTTGTTGGCCACGAGCAGGTCGCCCGGATGCAGATACTCCACGATGTCCGAGAAGATGCGGTGCTCGATGGTGCCGTCTGAGCGGTGCAGCACGAGCAGGCGGCAGCTGTCGCGCGGCTCGGCGGGAGCCTGGGCGATCAGCTCATCGGGCAGCGGATAGTCGAAATCGGATGTGAGCACAGCGTTCCTCCTGTTTGCTTCTCCTTTTCGGGGATACTCCCCCAAATGGAGAAACCTATCCCACGTGGGCCTTTGCGGCTTTGCGGGCATCGCGCGCACGCTGGCGCTCGACGCTCGCCTCAGCTGCCGAGAACCGGCACCCGCAGTAGTTCTGACGGTACATCCCCAGTTCGCGCGACTCGCGCGTCGCCTCGGGATAGAGCGGGCGGAAATCGCGCACCACGGGCGTGAGGCCGTACTCCCCCGCCAAGCGCACGAGCTCCTCCGTGCACGTCTCGAAAAGCTGGTAGGGCGACACGGCGAGCGTGGTGGAGATGTGCGTGAAGCCATCCTCCGGGAAGCCGAGGTTACGCACGGCTGC
>CAMZCV010000214.1 GCA_947305035.1 uncultured Coriobacteriales bacterium
CGGATTTGAACTGATACTTATCAGATGGAGAATAAACAATCTTACCAACGGTGGCGGTCGGGGGCCTGGCTGATTCACCATGGTGGAAAGACCGCTCGATGCCAAACATGCGATTGAGTCCGCGCTGCTGGTCTCCTAGCTCTTCTCGCCAGTCTTCGTGCACGAGCACAAGACAACTCGACGTTGATTCGCCAATGATTGGTGGCGCACCTATGGAACAAGACGCCACTCGCTGAAAGAATTAATACAGTTGGATTTGTGCCGTTCCACAACCGAAAGGAGCATGTCATGGATCTTATGGAGCAGGTTCGCGCGAAGGCAGCCGCCAATCCGCAGAAAGTCGCCTTCTTCGAGGCGGATGACCCCAAGATGATGGAGGTCGTGGGTGAGCTCGTCAAGGCAGACCTCTGCGAGTGCTACATCGTGGGCGATGGCGCCGTGCTGGCTGGTGTCGCCGAGCAGGTTGGCGTCGACCTGTCCAAGGTCAACGTCGTCGACATCACCGACGAGGAGGCCAACGAGGCCTTCGCTGTCCGCTTCGAGGCTGCTCCCGACTGCCCGTTCAAGTCCAAGGCCGTCCGCCGTCGTGCCAAGAAGCCCATGGACCGCTGCCTCATGATGCAGCGCATCGACGACGTCGACATCACCTTCGGCGGCCTGTGCTGCTCCACCGGCGACGTCATCATCGGCGGCCAGACCATCATCGGCCTTGCCGACGGCATCGACACCATCTCCTCGCTCGGCATCTTCAACATCCCCGGCTGGGACGGCTCCGAGGGCCCGCTGCTGGGCTTCGGTGACGCGGCCGTGTGCGTCGACCCCGACCCCGAGCAGCTCGCTTCCATCGCCATCACCTCCGCTGAGACCGTCCACGCCCTTCTGGGCTGGGAGCCGCGCGTTGCCATGCTGTCCTACTCCACCGACGGCTCCGCCGAGTCCGAGAAGGTCGACAAGGTGCGCGAGGCCGTGCGTGTCGCCCAGGAGCGCCGCCCCGACCTCAAGATCGACGGCGAGTTCCAGCTCGACTCCGCCATCCGTCCCGAGATCGCGGCCAAGAAGGTCCGCCGCGAGAGCGAGGTTGCAGGCAAGGCCAACGTCCTCATCGTCCCCGATATCAACGTGGGCAACATCGGCGTCAAGCTCGTCCAGAACTTCGCGCACGCCGACGCCTACGGCCCCATGCTCCAGGGCTTCAAGAAGATCGTCTGCGACTGCAGCCGTTCCGCGCCGGTCTCCGAGCTCGTCGGCAACGTCGTCATGAGCTGCGTGCGCAGCCAGGCCCTGAAGGGGGAGTAAGGATGGCAGACAAGACCTACCGCATCCTGGTCATCAACCCCGGTTCCACCTCCACCAAGGTGGGCGTCTTCGACGGCGAGACCGAGGTCTTCACCAAGAACGTCGCCCACGAGGCGTCCAAGCTCGCCGAGTTCAAGAGCGTTTCCGACCAGATGCCCTATCGTCGCGACCTCATCCTCGAGGCCCTTGAGGAGAACGGCGTCGCCCTCGAGACCATCGACGCGTTCGTCGGCCGTGGCGGCGGACTGCTCTCCGTGGTGGGCGGCACCTATCAGGTGAATGATGTCCTGCTCGACCATGCCTACCGCGGTGCCAACGGCATCCAGCATCCCGCCCAGCTCGGCAGCCAGCTGGCCAACGCGTTTGCGACCCAGGTTGGCAAGCCAGCCTTCGTCGTCAACCCGCCCGATACCGATGAGTTCTGCGACTACGCCCGCGTGACCGGCATCAAGGGCATCTACCGCAACTCGCACCTGCACGCGCTCAACCTCAAGGAGACCGCCATCCGCCACGCCCACGCCATGGGCAAGCGCTACCGCGACTGCAACTTCATCGTGTGCCACATCGGCGGCGGCATCTCCATCTCGGCCCACCAGCAGGGCAAGATGATCGATGGCTACGACATCGTCCAGGGCGAGGGCTCCATGGCCCCCACGCGCTGCGGCGCCGTGCCCGTGGCGGGCGTCCTCGACTTCCTCGAGGCCGGCCACACCATCAAGGAGGCCCGCGGCATGTGCATGAAGACCGGCGGCTTCGTCGACCTGCTCGGCACGTCCGACGCCCGCGAGGTCTCCGAGCGCGCCGCCAACGGCGACAAGGCCGCTGCCCGCGCCTGGGGCGCCATGCTCTACCAGCTCAACAAGTACATCGGCAGCATGGCCACCGTGCTCGAGGGCAAGGTTGACGGCATCCTGCTGGGTGGCGGCATGGTTCACAACAAGGACCTCGTGGCCTCCATCGAGCGTGGGTGTGGCTGGATTGCCCCCGTCTCCGCCTACCCCGGCGAGTTTGAGCTCGAGGCCATGGCCGCCGGCGCCATCCGTGTGCTTGACGGCGAGGAGGAGCCCAAGACCTATACGGGCATCCCCGTGTTCCAGGGCTTCGACGACTAGCTTGTGCCTACGCACAACGGGTTCTTCGCAGACGGCCGTTTCTTCGTTGGCCTATCCATAGATGAGAGCTCGCACCTTGCATATCCTTCGATATGCAAGGTGCATTCCTTTACTTCGAATTCTTATAGGGAGGACTCACATGGATTCGAAATCGACAAAGAGCAATTTCGGCAAGTGGGGATGGTCGACGATCATCTACTGCGCCATCAGCTACTACATCGCGGCAGCGCTCGCGACCGATACCCTCAGCTGGTATCCCGCGGCATTCGCGCAGCTGCGCGGCTGGGGAGACGACCTGCCCAACCTCGCTAACGCCATGACGGGCGTCGCCGGCTGGATCAGCGTCCTCGGCGCCTTCGTGTTCAGCGTCCTCGCTGCCAAGAAGGGCAGCCGCTGGATGGCTGTGCTCGGCAACGTCATCTGCGGTATCGGCACGCTCGTCTTCGCGCACACGCAGTCGCTGCCCGTGTTCCTCGCCATGATCGTCGTGCTCGTCGTCGTGGGCGGCACCATCCAGGTCAACATCGTGCCCAACAACCTGATGAACATCTGGTTCCCCAAGAAGAAGGGCCTCGCCCTCGGCTGGGCTTCCATGGGTCTTCCGCTCTGCACCGCCACGATCATCCTGTTCCTCAACGGCATCGGCAACCCGCAGACCGGCTACACCATCATCGGCATCGCCTGCTTCGTGCTCGCCGCGCTCTCCATCTTCTGGGTCAAGAACGAGCCCGAGGAGGTTGGCGCCACGCCCGATAACGAGCCTGTCGACCTCGAGGCTGCCGAGGCCATGCGCATCGCCGCCGAGGAGGAGGCCAAGAAGATGACCCTTGGCGTCATCGCCAAGAACCCCAACACCTGGTTCATCGGCTTCGGCCACGGCCTGCTCTGGATGACAACCATCGGTCTCGTCTCCAACATGGTCACCCGCTTCATCCAGCTCGGCATCGAGCCCAACCTCGCCATCCTCATGATGTCCGTCGCCGCCGTCTTCGGCATCATCGGCAGCTACATCTGGGGCTGGATCGACC
>CAMZCV010000215.1 GCA_947305035.1 uncultured Coriobacteriales bacterium
ACGGCTCGCTCGACGGAGTGCTCGAGCATGCAGACGAGGTCAAGGGCAAGATGGGCGAGAACCTGCGCGCCCATAAGGAGGACGCGCTCGTCTCCCGCAAGATCGCCACCATCCTCACCGACGCCCCCATCGAGCTCGACCTTGCCGATGCCAAATTCCCCACGTTCGACCCTGCCGAGGTCAAGCGCGCATTCTCGGCGTTCGGCTTCACCGGCATGATCAGCCGCCTCACGCGCCTGGCGGGCTCAGACGCCCTTGCGGCAGCGTCCGTCCCGCCCGATGAGCCCATCGAGGCACCGCTCAAGGGCGATGACGCCCGCACTGCGCTTGATGATGCGCTTGCAGCAGGCTCGTGGATCGGTGTCGCATATGGTGAAAAAGCGCAGGCCAAGGGCCAGCTCTCGCTTTTCGCCATCGACGAGGGGCCTCAGGGCATGCTCTATGCGAGCACCGCGAACGGCTTGCTCTGCTTCGAAGGCGACGACGCGCTCGTTGAGCTCGAGAAGCTCTTCCGTGCGGGCAACATCTCCGCCATGGACGTGAAGGCGCTTTTCCGCAAGCTCTCACCTGCAGACTCCTCCAAGCCCGAGCGGCTCTCCGCGTACGAGATCGACACCACGCGCATTTTCGATGCGGGCATCGCCGCCTATCTCATCGATTCCGACCGCTCCTCCTACGATGCCGCCGGCTTGGCACTTGCCTATCTCGGCAACCCGCTGCCCGAGCCAACCGAAGCTGTCGATGACGCCGCGCTCGAGGCGTATGCCGCGCGCTTGCTCAAGGCTCCGCTCGACGCCAAGCTTGCCGAGATCGAGGCCGTGAAGCTCTTCCATGAGCTCGAGCTCCCGCTTCTGCCCGTGCTCGCCGCCATGGAGCGCGAGGGTCTGAATGTGGATCCGGCGCGCCTGGCGCAGCAATCCGCCGAGCTCGGTGTCGAGATCGACGGCATGGTGGAGAGCATCTATGCCGAGGCTGGCGAGAAGTTCAACATCGACTCGCCCATGCAGCTCAGCCATGTGCTGTTCGATGTGCTGGGGCTTCCCACCACGGGTCTCAAGAAGACCCAGCGCGGCTACTACTCCACAAACGCCAAGGTGCTCGATGATCTTGCCGCCCGCTACGGCATCGTCTCCCGCGTGCTGGAATACCGCGAGCGCGCCAAGATCAGGGGCACCTACCTCGATGCGCTGCCCGCGCTCATCGCGGGTGACGGTCGCATCCACACCACGTTCAACCAGACGGTCGCCGCTACGGGGCGTCTCTCCAGCTCCGACCCCAACCTGCAGAACATCCCCACGCGCAGCGAGCTCGGCCACCGCGTGCGCACGGCGTTCACGGTGGGGGAGGGCAATGTGTTCCTCGCCTGCGATTACTCGCAGATCGAGCTCAGGCTGCTCGCGCATCTTTCCGCCGACGAGCACCTTGTCGCCGCCTTCAACGAAGGAGCCGACTTCCATGCTGCCACGGCGGCGCGTGTCTTCGGCGTTCCCGTTGCAGCGGTCACACCCGAGCTGCGCAGTCGTGCCAAGGCCGTCAACTTCGGCATCGTCTACGGCCAGCAGGCCTACGGCCTCGCAACCAGTCTCAAGATTCCGCGCTGGGAGGCGCAGGATATGATCGACCGCTACTTCGAGGCATATCCCGGCGTGCGCGCGTTTCTCGACGAGCAGGTCAAGTTCGCGCACGATAAGGGCTATGTCGAGACCATGTACGGCCGACGCCGCTACACGCGCGAGATCGAGTCGCGCAATTTCCAGGAACGCTCGTTTGCGGAGCGCACCGCCATGAACCATCCCATGCAGGGCACTGCGGCAGATATCATCAAGATCGCCATGGTGCGTGTGGCAGAGCGCCTGCGTGCCGAGGGCCTTGCATCCCGCATGATCCTGCAGATCCACGACGAGTTGGATTTCGAGGTACCTGAGGCGGAAATCGAGGTGCTCTCCGCGCTCGTGCGCGAGACGATGGAGGGCGTGGCGCAACTGCGCGTGCCGCTCATCGCCGACGTGAGCTACGGTCCCACCTGGGCGGAGGCCAAGTAGTGACGGCAACGGCCATGAGAGTTACCGTGTACACCGACGGGTCGTCTCGGGGCAATCCCGGACCCGGCGGATTCGGCACCGTGCTCATCTACGTCGACACCAAGGGTGTGGAGCACCGCAAGGAGCTGAGCTGCGGGTATCGGCTCACCACCAACAACCGCATGGAGCTCATGGCGCCCATCGCCGCCCTCGAGGCGCTCAAGCGCCCCTGCGAGGTGGAGATCCATTCCGACTCGCAGTATGTGGTGAACGCCTTCAACAAGCGCTGGATCGACGGCTGGCAGGCGCGCGGCTGGAAGGGCGCCGACAAGAAGCCCGTCAAGAACATCGACCTCTGGCAGCGGCTGCTCGTGGCTGCCGCGCCGCACAAGGTGCGCTGGATCTGGGTCAAGGGCCATGCGGGCGAGGAGCTCAACGAGCGCTGCGATGAGCTGGCAACCACGGCTGCGGATGGCGACGATCTTCTCGTGGATGAGGGCTTCGAGGGCATCGGATAGTAACCAGCTGAATAGCGCGCAATTAACATGCCATTTAGCGCAGCTATTCGGGCTCTCAAAAACAGAGTCCGAATAACTCGGACGAATGGCATGTTAATCAACGACCCGCAACGGATGACATCCCAATTGGGGCGCCCCAGGCGCCCCCAGATATCGTTACAGTGCCTTCTTGGGGCAGGCCTTGACGCATTCCATGCACAGGATGCACTCTGTGCCGTTCTTCCGGCTGCGTGCGTTGTCGGTCATATCGACGCCCATAGGGCAGGCCCTCTTGCAGGCACCGCAGGAGACGCACTTCTCCTTGTCGCACGTGATGCGTACCAGCGAGAAGTAGCTCATAGGTTTCAGGAACACGGTGACGGGGCAGATGTACTTGCAGAACGCGCGGTTGTCCTCGAACGCGAAGGCGAGCGCGATGCCCGCCGCATAATAGACGGCGTTGCCGATGATGAACGCCCAGAACATGATGCGCTCCATGTTGGCAACCTGCGCCAGGAAGAGCGCAGCCACAAAGGTGAGCGACAGCACGAACATGGCATAGCGGATCCATCCGAGCTTCTTTGCCGGCTGCTTGGGAACCGGATAGGGGAGGAAGTCGAGTACCATGGCGGTCCAGCACGCATAGCCGCACCATCCGCGGCCGAAGAGAAGCGGGCCGAAGATCTTGGCCACCGCATAGTGTATGGTCGCCGCCTCGAACACGCCGGAGAACAGGTAGTACCAGAATCCCTCGATCTGCATGTTCTCGCCCGATATGAGTCCGAGATACACAAGCATGTACAGGCCGACCAGCAGCTGCACAACGCGGCGTGCATGCTTATACCCGCGGATGAACAGCGCAACCCCAATCGCGATGGATATGCCTATATAGCTGAAATTGAACAGGTAG
>CAMZCV010000216.1 GCA_947305035.1 uncultured Coriobacteriales bacterium
TTCCCCGTGAAGGGCGTCAGCATGCGGCCGCTTATCAAGGCGGGGCGCGATGCGGTGCTCGTGACTGCCAAAAACGGGCGGCTCGGGCGCTACGATGTGGGTCTCTTCAAGCGCGATAACGGCGATTACGTGCTGCATCGCGTGATTACGGTGCAGGATGACGGGTATCTCTTCTGCGGCGACAGCCAGACGTTCACCGAGGCCGTGCGCGAGGATCAGGTGCTCGGCGTGATGTCGGGGCTTACGCGCAAGGGGAGGAAGACAAATCTGGACGGCGGAGCATACCGTGCATATGTGGCGCTGTGGTGCGGGCTGTTCCCCGCGCGCAAGGTGCTGCTGAGAGTGCTGCATAGGATGGGTGTATGGGTTCCGACGAAGCGATGAGGGCTGTTGTATCGCAGGAGGTCGTCGACCTGCTGTATCTCTGCGGCCGTGCGCTTGCCGGAGAGGCGGCGGAGCTTGGGCGGGTGAGCCGGATGGATCTCGCGCGCGTGCATGCGCTGGCGGTGACCCAGAGTCTCTCAGCGCTGGCCTACTATGGGCTCGAATCCGCGTTTGCTGGCGGCACGGCTCCAAGCGCTCCGCTTGCAGCATGGCGCTCCGAGCGCGACAAGAGCGTGCGCAGGCAGATGCTCTTCGGGGCTGAGCGTGCGCAGATCCTCGCGTGGCTCTGCGATAACGGCATCTGGTTCGCGCCGCTCAAGGGCGCGGTGCTCGCCGATTGGTACCCGCGCGTGGGAATGCGCGAGTTCAGCGACAACGACTTTCTCTACGATGCAACGCGGAGTGCGGATGTGGCGCGCTTCTTCAAAGAGCGCGGATATGCGCGGAACGCCGATGGACATGCCGCGGGGCTCCACGATTCGTACACCAAGGAACCCGTCTACCGATTCGAGATGCACAAGCGGCTGTTCTCGGGGTATCTGTCGCCCGAGATTGCACGGTATTTCGAGGGTTTGGAGAGCAGGCTGGTGGGTGCTGACGGCTCGCCATACAGCCTGCAGCTTACAAGCGAGGACAATTATCTGTTCCTGATCGCACATGCGTACAAGCATTTCATGTCGGGTGGCACGGGTGTGCGCATCCTGTGCGACCTGCGGGTGTTTGATGCGCATGAGGGTGCGCTGCTCAAGAGGGACCGCGTGGAGCAGGAGCTCCGGGCGATGGGCCTCGCGGAGTTCGCGGCCTCGCTCGAACGGCTGGCCGCATGCGTGTTCGAGCGTGATTTCGAGCCGTCGTGCTTGAGCGCAGGGGATGCGGAGATGCTGCGTGCGCTCACGTCGTACGGTATCTACGGAACGATTGAACATCACGCGGAGCTCAAGCTCGAGCGCGCGAAGGAGAAAGGCGGCTCTGCTGGCAAATATGTGCTGGGACGCATCGTGCCCGACGACGCGTGGTGGGACGCCAATTTCCCCTTCGCGAACAAGCACAGGTGGGCGCGCTTCCCGCTGCTGCTCTTCCGTTATGCGCGCGCCGTGGTGGAGCCTGAGCGCAGAGCCCGCATCGTCGCAGAGGTCAAGGTGCTTCTACACAGGAAGTGACAAAGAGAACCGTCCCTTTCGTCACATTTTGAAAGGATGACCATGTCCTGGTTCGATGATTCGCTCGTTTATCAGATCTATCCGCTAGGGTTGCTCGATGCGCCCTACGAGAACATCCACGAGGGGTCCGTGGTGCACAGGCTTCCCCGGCTCGTGGATTGGATCGACCATCTCAAGCGGCTCGGCGTTTCCTGCGTGCTGTTGAACCCGGTGTTCGAGAGCGGAAGCCACGGCTACGACACGTGGGACTACCTCACAGTGGATCGCAGGCTTGGCACCAACGATGACCTGCGCAACCTGGTGAAGGCGTTCCATGGCGCGGGCATGCACGTGATCCTCGACACCGTCCTCAACCATGTGGGGCGCGACTTCTGGGCCTTCCGCGACGTTCGCGAGAAGCGCGCGTCGAGTCCCTATGCGGGCTGGTTCAACATCGACTGGAACCGCGACAACCAGTTTGGCGACGGCTTCTCCTACGAGTGCTGGGAGGGCGTGCCCGAACTCGTGAAGCTCAACCACCGCGACTTCGGTTGCAACGACATGTGCGTCGATGTCATCCGCACATGGGAGCGCGAGCTCGACATCGACGGCCTGCGCCTTGACGTGGCCTACTGCCTCGACCTCGGGTTCCTCGGATATCTGCGCAGGGTTGCCGACGAGCTCTCCGCCAAGCGCGGCCAGAAGTTCCTGCTTCTTGGCGAGTGCCTGCACGGCGACTACAACCGCTGGATGAACGACAACGCCTGCGATTCGGTGACCAACTATGAGGCGTACAAGGGTCTTTGGAGCTCCTTCAATGCGGGCAACATGCACGAGATCGCCTACTCGCTCGAGCGCCAGAGCGGCAGCCATCCGTGGGACCTCTACACGGGCAGGCACCTGCTCGATTTCCTCGACAACCACGACGTGCCGCGCATCGCCACCAAGCTCGACGACAAGTCGCAGCTCGTGCCGTTGTGGGGCCTGCTCTTCGGCATGGTGGGCGTTCCGTGCATCTATTACGGCAGCGAGTGGGGTATCGAGGGCGAGAAGAAACCCGGCGACCATGAGCTGCGACCTGCGCTGGAGGCGCCCGAGTGGAACGGCCTTACGGACTGGATTTCCCTGCTCGCCAACGCGCGTGCCGAGAGCGTGGCGCTGCGGAGGGGGAGCTACACGCAGCTCGCCGTGAGCCCCCACCAGCTGGTGTTCGAGCGCGAGGCGGATGGCGAGCGGGTCATCGTGGCGGTGAACGCCGCGGACGAGCGCGTGTTCGTCAGGTTCGATGCACACGCGGCGAGCGGTATCAACCTGCTGTCGGGCGGGGCTGTCTCCTTCGATGGGGGAGCGGAGCTTGAGCCCTTGAGCTGCGCATTCTGGCGGGTGTAGCTGCTTGCCGTCTACTTGGCGGGCGTGATGGAGAACACGCCGCCCTCGCCCCACGTCCATGAGCCTTCGACGCCCTTGCTTGCAGCTCCCAGCTGGAAGTGCAGCTTCGCGATACCGAGATCGATGAGCTCGATGCCGCGCTTGTTCGCGGGGAGTGTGGCGGAGATACCCGCGGGGGTGTCCACGAACACCCACGGCTGGCCGTTCACAGCCGACGGCCCTTTGATCACGGCATCGATGCCTGCGCGCGTCCAATCCGGCGCGCCGTCGTAACCTGCGTATACGGCTGCGGGTTTCTTGTCGCGCCTGCGAAGGGCTGCGCGCACGGTGCGCTGCTTGAGCGGCATCTTCGGTGCGGCGTAACCCACGGGCATCACGCTGAAGAGCTCTTCTCCAGAGTTGAGCGAGACCTGTGCGCTTTCGCGGTCGTAGGTTCCGGCAACCCAGCAGGTTGCGAGCCCCAGCTGCTGCGCGAGC
>CAMZCV010000217.1 GCA_947305035.1 uncultured Coriobacteriales bacterium
GATACGGCGTGCCCGCGGTGCTCTTCGTGAACAAGATGGACCTCGCGAACATCGGCCACGAGCAGCTGCTGGGTCAGCTGCGCGAGCGGCTCTCCGATGGGTGCGCAGACTTTGCGGACCGTACCGCACCGGCGCTCCATGAGGCCGCTGCGGCGACAGATGAGGCAGCGCTCGATGAATACCTCGAGAACGGTGCGCTTACGGACGATACCCTCCGCCGTCTGGTGGGGGAGCGCAGGCTCTTCCCGGTTGTGTTCGGATCGGCCCTGCGCGACGAGGGCGTGGACGGGCTGCTCGACCTGCTCGCGTGGCTGCCGCCCGAGCGCTCCTATCCGGATGTGTTCGCTGCACGCGCGTACAAGGTGACCCACGAGCGCGGCGAACGCTTGACCTGGCTCAAGGTGACGGGCGGCGTGTTGCGCGCGAAGGACGTCATCGGTGCCGACCCGCCCGAGAAGGTCAATCAGGTCCGCATCTACACGGGTGCCAAGTTCGAGCTTGCCCAGCAGGTTTCCGCAGGCAGCGTGTGCGCGGTGACGGGGCTCAGCCGTGTGCTGCCCGGGGATTCGCTGGGAGCGGAGCCCGCGCAGCCCCATCCGCTGCTCGCGCCTGTCCTCGCGTACCGCGTGGAGCCGGGCAGTATCGACGAGCACACGGTCTTCTCGGCCCTGCGCGAGCTCGCGGAGGAGGATCCGATGCTCGGTGTGGCATGGGACGACCAGCTGGGTGAGATCCGCCTCATGCTCATGGGCGCAATCCAGCTGGAGGTGGTGCGCGAGCGGCTGCGCCAGCGCCTCGGCGCGGAAGTCTCGTTCGGGCAGGGGTCGATCCTGTACAAGGAGACCATTGCGGCGCCCGTCATGGGCTACGGCCACTACGAGCCGCTTCGCCATTACGCCGAGACGCACCTGCTGCTCGAGCCGCTCCCGCGTGGCGCGGGCCTGGAGTGCGGAACCGTGTGTTCCACCGATGATCTCGACCTCAACTGGCAGCGTCTCATCCTCACGCACGTCTTGGAGCGCGAGCACAAGGGAGCGCTCATCGCCGCACCGATCACCGACATGCGCATCACGCTGGTCTCGGGCCGTGCGCACCTCAAGCACACCGAGGGCGGCGACTTCAGGCAGGCGACGTACCGCGCCATCCGCCAGGGGCTCATGTGCGCGAAGGAGCGGGGCGACGCCGTGCTGCTCGAGCCGTGGTACCGCTTCGAGCTGGAGGTACCGTCCGGCAATGTGGGCCGCGCGCTCGCCGATCTCACGCGCATGCACGCGCGCTTCGGCACGCCTGGCGCGCGCGGGGAGATGGCGGTGATTGAGGGCGAGCTTCCCGCCTCCGAGCTGGGCGATTATGCGCTCGACGTGGCGGCGTACACCAGCGGGCAGGGGAGTATCTCGTGTGTGCTTTCGGGTTACGAGCCCTGCCATGATGCCGAGCGGGTTATCGAGGAGGCCGCCTACAACTACCTCGAGGACCTGCCCAACACGCCCGACTCCGTGTTCTGCAGCCACGGCGCGGGCTACAACGTATGGTGGAATCAGGCTGCAGAGATGATGCACGTGAAGGATGATCCCGCACGCCAGCGATCCTATCGCTCTGCAGATGCCAGCTTCTTCTCGAAATGAGACACTGCTCCCCGGGAGGGTGTCTCACTCGCGAAATGAGACACTGCTCCCCGGGAGGGTGTCTCACTCGAGGTAGTAGTCGCGTAGCTCCTCAAGGCACGTAGCATCGAGGCCGAACTCATCCAGTAAATAATCCTCGCGAGATGCGCGGCCCTCGTCCATCGCCGCGAGCACCGCCTGCATGTCCTCAAGCACCACGCCGTTCGCCTGCGGCCAGATCGCACGCATCAGCTGCTTCGCCACAGACAAATCCATACCCTCGGGAATCAGGCGCAGGAAGGCATCGGGTATCTCGTCGGGCACGTTCTCGATGAGCTCCGCGAGGAATGCATTGGTGCGCATGAAGTCATCCAGGATCGCCCCGTCCGACGCCCCGAGAATGGAGAGGATGATGGCCGACGCGACCCCCGTGCGGTCTTTTCCCGCGCTGCAATGCACGTAGAGCGGCGTCCTGCGGGTCACGACGTGCTCGACCAGAGCGTGCATCGCGGGACTGTCGTGCACCATCGAGACGTAGAGGTTCCTCCTGAAGGCGGGGAATTCCCTCCCGATCTTCACGGCCTTCTTCGCGATGGCCGTCTGGGAGAACTCCAACTCGCTGCCATCGTCCAAAAGCATGCCCGAAACCTGCTCATATGAGCATCCTGCAGGGATGTAGTCTGGCGCGTTGCTCACCTCGAAGCCGGCGCGCAGGTCGAGGATGAGCGAGAGACCCATGCTGTCGATGCGCGAGCGCTCCTCCGGCGAGAGGTCGGCGAGCGCCGCCCCACGATAGAACATGCCGTGGCGAACAGTGCGCCCGCCAGCTGCAACGATACCGCCCAGTTCGCGGACGTTCATGAGCGCGGGAAAGCCATCCACGTAGCCTGGGGTGTTGGAGAGATCCACGGCCTGCCTCCTAACGTCGCGTGGCGGTGGGACGGATGAACCTGTCCCCCTGTGCTAGATGTCGCGGGCGAGGGTGACGGTGGGGAAGCGGCCGGAGTCGTCGCGCTCGCCTGTTGCCGTGAAGCCCTGCTCGCTCCAGAATGCGAGCGCGCCATCCTGCTCGGGCACCTGCAGCGTGAGGTGCGTGACACCCTGCGCAGAAAGCGCCGCACGCACGTCGGCGAAGAGCTGCGACCCGATGCCCTGGCGATGCCGGTCCGCCGCAACCGTGAACCAGCGGATGAGCGCGCCGTGCTCGTCGGGATAGCCCACGATGAGGTCCATCACGGCAACGAGCTCGTCGTTCTCGTCGTAGAAGCCCAGGAAGTGCTTCTCGCTCGCGCCCTCGGGCACGTCCTTGACGATGGCTGTCGTCGCCGCCATCGTGGGCCGCTCGCCCACCTCACGCCAGAAGCGATGGTTGGACCGTGCCAGCAGATGCACGTCGGTCACGGCGGAGTCGTGCACCTCGCGCACGTCGAAACTCGTCGAGAGCGCCTGGATGTCGAGCCCTGCGCGCTTGCCCGCGCCGCGCTCGCTCTCGATGGCCTGTCTGAACTGCGTCTCGTAGAGCTCGTGGTACACGCCGCCTGCCGCGAGCAGCTCCTCGTGCGTGCCCTGCTCGGCGATGACGCCGCCCTTCACCACCAGGATCTTGTCGGCCTTCAGGATGGTCGAGAGGCGGTGCGCGATGACGATGGAGGTGCGTCCCACCATGAGCTTCTCCAGCGCATCCTGGATGGCCTGCTCGGAGATGGAGTCGAGCGCGCTCGTTGCCTCATCGAGGATGAGCACCTTTGGGTTCTTCAGCACCACGCGCGCGATGGAGA
>CAMZCV010000218.1 GCA_947305035.1 uncultured Coriobacteriales bacterium
TGTGTGGTCGGCAGCGATGGGGGAGCGCTCGCCAGCGGTGTTGGCCCGCGATATGGTGTTGATGCAGGGGCAGGGGCGTTTAGTTTTGTCCCATGAGGTCGCGGAGCATGCTCAGGCGTCCGGCGGCTTCCTGCTCGCTCTCATGGTGATAGGTGCAGGAGCACTCGGCAACAACCATCTCGCCTGCCTTGGCGTGGAGGGCGGCTTCCTTCACATCGTCGTAGCGGCCCGCCGCCTTGGACTGGCGGATGAGCTCCTTGGCGTGCGCAGGATCCATGCCCAGATAACCTGCAACCTCCTGATCGGCGATGAAGAGCTTCTTCTCGCGCGCGTATGCATCCAGCGCGGCCTCGATCTGGGCCGTCTGCAGGGCCTGGCTGTCGAGCATGGCATCGAACTCGGCCTTGCTCACACCGCCGCGCTCGATGAATGCGTCGAGCGTCATGCCGTTTGCGGCTGCGCGCTGCTTGAAGTTGTTCTCGACGCCGGCACGCACCATGGCGAGGGTCTCCCCGAGAACCTGCTGCTCAAGGCGCTCGACGAGGGCGATCATGCACTTGTCGTGCTTCTGCTCCTCGGCAAAGCTCTCATTCATCTCGCGCACGCGGGCACGAACCACGCGGCGCAGCTCGTCTGCAGAGCGGATACCCTCGAAGTGCTTGGCAATCCAAGCAGAGTCCTTAAGGTTGTCCGGGGTGCCGCCCTCGTCCTGGACCATGCTTGCAACCGCGAGGTCAACCTCTTCCTCGGTGGTGAAGGGAACGATAACCTCAACCTCAACGGGGTCGTACGAGCTGAGCGTGTAACGTGCCTTTCCATTCACCACGAGAGGTGCGGGCTTGACGATGTCCATGGGTTGTCCTTTCAGGGCTGCTTCGGTGCGGCTTGCGGGTTATCGCCCGGAGTTTCTTCCGGCTTCTCCTCAGGCTTCTCGTCCGACTTCTTGCCGTCGGGCGACGCCTCCTCCTGCTTGTTCGTCTTCGACTTGTCCTCGGTCTTGACCTCGGGCGGCTTCCAGCCGTCGGGCATCTTCACGAGGTCGTAGGTATCGGCGTAGATCACCTGGTTCTGATAGGGGATGAGAAGGAACGTGTCCTCAAACTGGTGCTCGGTGGCAACCGTTGCCGTGACGCCTCCGCCGTTCTCGCCGGTGCCAAACTGCAGCGTGATGGACACCTTGCCGCCCACTGCCTCGGGAAGCGTGGCGGTGAACACCGCCTCGCTGTTAAGCTGCACGTTTCCCGGCTCGACAAGCGTTGCGGTGAACGGAACCTCGGCAAGCACGGTGTCGCCTTCGGTTGCGTTGGAGTCTTTGGCCGGATTGCGGTGGTAGTGGGCTGTGCCGGTGATGGTGCCGAAGATGCGCGCGCCCGTTCCTGACTCCTCCCACGAGGTGATGGTGATTACGAGGGGCGTGGACGAACCCGCAAGGCATTTGGTTCCGGAGCTCACATCCTGGCTCATGAAGGTGCCTTGCCAAGTGCCCACCACCAGATCGAAGCGGCGCTCCCAGGCGTTGTCGGTGACCGTGGCGTCGGTGAGCTCCCACAAACCGTTGCTGGGCCTGAACGCGAAGGTTGCCACGATGTCGCACTCGTACGACGAGAAGAACCCGCTCTTGGACCCATGGATGGTGAGCGTGTCCGTTTGCGCCACATCGTCGAAGGACGAGCTGGTGATCTCGAACGTTGCCCCGTCGTAGAGGGTGGTGAGCGACGGGCGCGATGTGTCGGCGGGAACGACGCCGTTGGCGCGCTCGAGGATCTGGTCGATGTTGTGCAGCACCTTCCGCTGGTTCACTCCGGATATCGCCATGAACGACACCTGCTCGTTGTTCACGGTACCGGCGCTGATCCAGCTCTCGTTTTGCTTGGCGTAGCCCAGGTTGGCGGTCTTCGTGGCGATGACCGACTCGTTTTGGAAGGTGATCATCACATCGACCGTCGCATAGCCGGTGGCGCCGAAAGTCTCCTCGAGGTCCGCGCCCTCGGGTGCCCGCTCGCTATGCTGGCGTGCGCCGACGGTGACCTGCGTCAGGATGAGCCGATCGTCGTTGCCATAGTATCCGCCGCTATACGTGGGGGCCTCGATGCGCTCGCGCGCGTCCTGCTCGATAAACTCAAGGGCGGGGAGGTTGTTGGTGCGGCGCCACGCAAGGCCCAGCGCCACGAGCACGACGATGAACACCACCACCAGCAAGGCAGCGCCGCGCGGGTGCCGCTTTGCGTAGGAGCGCACATCGGAAAGACCACGAGCGTTGGAAGGCCGGCGCGCGAAGATATCCTCTGCGCTCGGCCGCGCGACGGTCTCGGCAAGCCCGTTGCCGCTGTCAACGCGCTCAAGCCCATCGTCGATGATGTCGGTGGGCTTGGTGCCGTTGGGGTCGTCTGTCATGATGCGATCGTCCATATCGTAAGTGTACCCTCTACAGCGTCTCCATGTCACAGCGGTCATGTGAATAAAACACCACGTCACGTGGTATCATTCGTACGCTGACACTTCGCGCCTCTATCAGGCGCTCCATTCAAGGAGACTCTCATGCAGGACAAACTCAAGAAGCTCATCGAGGCTTACGAGGAGCTCGAGAAGAAGCTGGTCGACCCCGCGGTCGTCTCAGACCCCAAGGAGTATGCGCGGCTCGCCAAGGAGCATTCCAACCAGGCGGAGCTCGCGGGCAAGGCTCGCGAGTACCTCGGCGCGCTCGACGACATCGAGGCTGCTCGTGAGATGCAGCGCGAGACCACCGATCCCGACGAGAAAGCCCTGCTCCAGGAGGAGATCTCCGAGAACGAGGCCAAGCTTCCCGGTCTCGAGGAGGACATCAAGTTCATGCTCATCCCCGGCGACCCCAACGATGAGAAGGACACGATCGTCGAGATCCGCGGTGCGGCCGGCGGCGACGAGGCCGCCATCTTCGCAGGCGACCTCTTCAAGATGTACGACCGCTTCGCAGCCGCGCACGGCTGGAAGATCGACATCCTGTCGTCCAGCCCCAGCGAGGCGGGCGGCTTCAAGACCATCGAGTTCAAGGTCACGGGCAAGAAGGTCTACTCGGTCATGAAGTTCGAGAGCGGCGTGCACCGCGTGCAGCGCGTGCCCGTCACCGAGAGCCAGGGCCGCATCCAGACCTCTACGGCCACCGTGGTGGTGCTTCCCGAGGCAGACGAGATCGACATCCAGATCAACGCCGAGGATCTGCGCATCGACACCTACTGCGCTTCCGGCCCCGGCGGCCAGTGCGTCAACACCACGTATTCCGCGGTGCGCATCACCCACCTGCCCACCAACACCGTGGTGCAGTCGCAGGACCAGCGCTCGCAGATCCAGAACCGCGAGGTCTGCATGCAGATGCT
>CAMZCV010000219.1 GCA_947305035.1 uncultured Coriobacteriales bacterium
ATTTCGTCTGCGCGGGCGGAGACGCCTACTTCGCCTTCGCAGAGGCTGCGACCACCACCATGAAGACCATCGGATACCTCACCTCCGAATGCCTCCGCTATTATCTGCAGGAAGCATGCAACGGCATCGTGCCCGAAGACTATGCCGACCCGCTTGGGCAAGGGCGCGTCGAGATCATCGCGTAAGGAGCGAACATGCGGAGAAACAGCACCTTGGCGAAGCTGATGGCATGTGCGGCATGCGTGCCGGCTCTGCTGCTCGCCGCTTGCGGAAACCCCGCATCGCCCAACGAGCAGCCGGACCAACCCGCCCCCGCGCCACGGCGCATCATCATCGACACCGATACCGGTGCGGACGACGCCTCAGCCATCATCCTCGCCGCGAGGAGCGACCAGGCGGAAATCGTCGGCGTCACCGTGCTCGTAGGCAACGTCCCCCTCGAGCAGAGCGTTGACAACGCGCTCATGGCGCTCGAGGTTGCGGGGTGCGACGCGCCCGTCTACCGCGGCTCGGCGAGCACCTTCGACGGCACGCATATCGAGGCGTTCAGCGTATTCGGCACCGATGGCATGGGCGATGCCGGCCTCGTGCATCCCACGCGCACAGCCGAGGAGGGCGACGCCATCGACTTCATCCTGGATACCGTGCGTGAGAACCCCGGCGAGATCGAGATCGTTGCCATCGGGCCCGCAACCAACATCGCCCGCGCCATCGAGCGCGACCCCGAGACCATGCGCCAGGTGAAGATGATCTGGTCGATGGGCACGACGGGACTCGGCCCCGGCAACGCCACCCCCGTCGCAGAGTTCAACGTGCATGCCGACGCTCCCGCCTACAAGGTGATGCTCGACTCGGGCATCCCCGTCACGGTCATCGGCCTCGACATGTGCAGCGGCGAGGCCATGTGGACCGAGGAGCAGTTCGCCGAGCTCGCAAAAGCGGGTGAGATCGGCGAGTTCGTGAGCAGCTCGTTCTCCAGCCTCCGCAGCTTCTATGCGTCGAACGGCGAGGATGCCACCATGAACTGCGATGCGCTCGCGATGACCTGCGTCTTGAACCCCGACTTCGTGAACGCGGCCCTCTCCTGCCATGGCAGCTGCATCACCGATGAAGGCGAGACCTACGCGCAGGTGATCTTCTATCGCGAGGGCTTCACCTACGACGTGGCGTCGAACGACTTCACCTACAACGTCACCCTTGTGAACGACGTTGACGGGGAGGACTATTTCAGCCGCTACAAGGACGCGGTTGCGTAAAGGTGCTAGTTGTTGGAGAGGACGCTCGGGTCGATCTGCTCGAGCGCCTCGCCGAGGGACTCCTCCTGGGCGCTGAGCTCCTCCGCACTGGTGGAGAAGACCGTCATCCAACCGGTGGCGCCGTTGCCCGAGACCGTGACATCGTAGGTGCCGGGAAGGGCGTCGATCTGGAAGTAGATGCGGCCGTCGGCGATATCGTCATAGACCACCGTGCCGTCATCAGCGGAGACGATGGTGAGGTTGAACGAGCCTCTGTCCATGCAGGGGCTGATGACGATGACATCGCCCTCGTTCACGACGATGGCTCCTTCGGAGGAGACGACATCGTCCTTGCCTGCATTCTCGGCCTCGACCTTGATGCCAGAAGCCTCTTCGAGCAGCTCGAGCGAGAGGGAGTGCTTGAGGCTGCAAGCGGCGAGTGCAACAGCGAGCACCATGACGGCCGCGGCGCAGAGAATCCTGGTCTTCTTCATCATTATTCAACCTTTCTACCGTTCGTTGAGCGAAGCTGTGGACACCCCGTCCCGGCTTCGCAAGCTCTGTTCGGTCTTGTTATAGCCGAGAACACAGTGGAACGGTCCACGTGCCTGAGAACTGATGCGTTTCTCCATAATTGGATGCGGGACGGAATATGATGCTTAAGCGTATAAAGGATGAATGCAGAGACGAGGGAAGAAGGTTCCACATGGCAACGTCAAGGTTTGGAAGGAACGTCAGAAACAGCCTGATCGCCCTTGCCGCCTCCATCGTCCTCATCCTGTGCGTGCTTCCAGGCTGCTCGGGCGGCGATCAGAGCACGCTCACCCTCCCCGACCGCCCCGTCATGCGCGACACGAGCTTCGGCGGCGTCTACATCGACATCGAGATCGAGGACTTCAACGAGCTGGGATTCGCATACGGCGATAGCGTGGACATCGTCTTCTCAAACGGTTTCGAGCTCAGGGGCATCCCCTATTACAACGGCTACTACGTGAACGTGGGCGACCCGTTGCTCGTGGGCTATCCCGGATATCCGCATATCGAGGCTGCGCTCAACTACGGCGATTCCCTTTGGGCCGTAGCGGGGCTCGAGGAGGGCGACACGGCAACCGTCACGCTTGCAAACCCGGGTGCATACCGCACGGTCCAGGAGGCCTTCGATATCACCTACCAGTCCGACCGCAGCGCATATCTCCACCTGAGCGATGCGCAGTTCGCCAATTACCGGTCCCTCTCGGGCGGTACGCTCCGCGAGGGGGCCGTGTACCGCTCCGCCTCCCCCATCGACAACGAATACGGCCGCGCGTCCTATGTCGAGGCGCAGATGGACGCGACGGGCATCGCCTTCGTGCTCGACCTCTCCGACAATGCCGACGAGGTGGATGCGTTCATGGCGCAGAGCATCGCAGACGGCGTGGACGTCTCGCACTTCTCCCGTCTGCGCGACGCCGGATGCACCGCCGAGCTCGACCTCAACGCGAGCTACCCGTCGCAGGCCTTCGCCGAGAAGCTCGCCGCGGGGTTCGTGGAGATGAGCGGGCATGAGGAACCGTACCTCATCCACTGCATCGAGGGCAAGGACCGCACAGGGTTCGCCTGCATCCTCCTCGAGGCGCTCGCCGGGGCATCCTACGACGAGATGGCGAACGACTACATGCTCACCTACGACAACTACTACGGCATCACGCGCGAAAGCGATCCCGACAAGTACGATGCCATCGTCGGCCTCCATTTCGACGGCATGCTGCGGTTTCTCTCCGGCAGCGGGGATGACGTCGACCTGCGCGCGCTCGACTACAGCGGATACGCCCGAGAGTACCTCAAGCGCGGCGGCATGACCGACGAGCAGATCGACGCGCTGATCGAGCGCATCGTCTAACCGAAGGGCGGGGAAAGCAGCATCTTTCATGCATGACATGTGTATACTCGAATGCATGAAGTCGACTGCAACCCGTTGATTGGAACCTCCATGTCGGAACAGCCGAATGCGACTCCTGCAAAGCCCGTTCGTTCACCTCTGCAGAAGGCACTCAAAGCCCTGTCGATCCTCTCGATCGTCGGCGGTATCGTCTTCATGAACATGAACAACAAGAAACGG
>CAMZCV010000220.1 GCA_947305035.1 uncultured Coriobacteriales bacterium
CGCGCGTTCCTGAACAGCCGCAGCCCGCTGGATGTGGGCTTTTTGCTCGAGGACCGCGGTATCTTGGAGCCCTTCGACTGGGATACGTTCAACAATCCCGAGCGCCGCTTCATCGCCGTGGCCACAAACTGCGTCACCGGCGAGCCCGTCTTCTTCGAGAAGGGCGCCTGCAGCGACATCAACCAGGCTGTGCGCGCCTCCGCGAGCATGCCCTACACGACCCCTATGGTGATGGTCGACGGCGTGCCGACGGCGCCTGCTCCAACAGGATTCCCTACGACTGGGCGCTCGAGCAGGGCTTTGAGAAGATCGTGGTCATCCGAACGCGCGACGCGGCGTATCGCAAGGCCGACAAGGACGTTGCGCTCGCGAGGGCCATGTACCGCAGCTTCCCCAAGCTTGTGGAGAACCTTGCCACGGCGGGAGCCCGTTACAACCTCCAGTGCGACGAGATCGAGCGTCTCCACGAGGAGGGGAGGCTCTTCCGCCTCGCGCCGTCCGAGACCGTCGCCATCGACAACATGGAGGGCGACGTGGAGAAGCTCGGCGACCTGTACTGGCTGGGCGTCTACGACTGCTTCGAGAACCTCGATGCACTGAATGCATACCTCGCGAGCTAAACTGTCAGTTGACAAATGACCTGTCTATTTGTCAACTTCAGATCTCCTCCATGCAGGAGGTAACCTGCGCGTACCATTCGTCGACGTTCGCCTGGTTGTACCGTTCGGCCACCTCGTAGGTGACCTCGCTGCCGTAGCCCTCGGCGAAGCCCTGCGTGAAGTCCCAGATGGCGGTCTCCCAGTCCGGCCAGGACACATCGCCCCAGCCCCACGCGTTATAGGGGAGGAAGCAGACATCCCCCGACCCGCTCTCCACGCGGGCGATGGCCGGTGCGATCCTGGGGTCGATGCCGTAGTCGTATGCTGCATAGGCGAATGTCGTGCCGTAGCCCTCCAGCGGGAAGCCGGCGTTGAACGCGTCTATGCGCGCTCCCCAAGCCTCCGCATACTCCCTGCGCTCGCGTGCTTCCTCGCTCTCGGGCTCGGTGACCAGCGGGATGTTGCGCGAACCCGATGAGGAGGCTCCTTCGCCGCCTGTGCAGCGCGATGACAAGAGGATGATGATTGCAGGCACGACAACGCTGGCTACCGCGATGATGCCGACGGATCGCCTATCTGTGGTTGTTGAACGTTGCTGGTCTTCTCGAGGAGTGCTGCGCCGCTTGGCCATGGCACGTCCTACCTGATAGCTGCCAGCTCGTCCTCTTCGCCTATCATCTGCGCCCAGCGCGCAGCGAGGAGCAGGGCATAGCCGCGCGCGTCCATGCCGCAGGGGTCGAGGCACCAGCCGTCACGCGTGGTGAACAGCACCGTGCGCCCATCCTCGGTGACGCCGAAGTCGAGCGCACCGCCTGCGGGTGCGCTGGTCCACTTCGCTCCCGCCTCGTGGATGAGGGCGAAATCGGGGAGGATCTTGGGATCGCCTTCGCAGACGTCGATCGAGATCACCTTGCCGTAGCGTACGAAGCAGCGCCAGGTTGACATGAAATGCTCGATGTCGCCCAGCCACACATTGCCTTTGATGCCGTTGAGCCTGAGATCCACCATGCCGCGCGCGGCGACGGAGGTGAAGCGTACGCCCTTATCGGGACGGATGAAGGCGGGCAGGTCGTCCGGCGTGATCGTGGAGGCGTCGACAAGCCGCTCGTTTGGACCCATGTAGGGGAGGAGTTCCTCGGGGTGCGTGAGGATCTCGTGCTCAGCTCCGAGGTCCTCGAGCCGCTTCGTCACGGTGCGCTTCGTTGCAACCAGGATGTCCTCGCGGCGGATGCCGGCAAGCTCCTCGCCGCTGAAATAGAGGATGGTTTCGACGCCCAGCTCTTTGAAGCCCTCCTCCGAAAGGGAGTACTGGGCATTGCGGTAGACGCCCGGAATCGCGTTGATGAAGACCCGCATGGATACCTCCGATCGCAGGGAACGCGTTAAGCATAGCACCCGCAGCGCTTTACATGCTGGCGCGCGGTTGCAACGTAACCGTCAGCTCATATGGGTTTCGAAGTGTCTGCGCGAGCGGTGCAGCTTGCCTTGTTCATTTACATCCGGAGCTCGGCCAGCACGGTGGCCGTGACCTCATCGGGCAGATCCCAGATGGTCATGCGCGGCTTTGCGGGGGAAGCACCTGCAGTGCCGGCAGTGGCAGAGATGATGCTACCAGCCTTCGCCTTGCCGTCGCGAGTTGACTGCATGCTTTCGTTCTTTGCACCAACAAGCTTCGATTCAGCCATGTTCATCTCCCGTTTTTCGTCCCACCTCGAGACTATACGGTATGCGGCGGACAATTATGCCAACCTCTACGGAGTCGTTGCGATGTGTTCCGCAAACGGTTTACCTATTAGGAGAGGGGCGCGGCGTGCTCCTGCATCCGTGGTACCATGGTCGCGTGAAGATGCAAAACCAAGGAGCCGCCATGAACACCGTCGCAGACGTCCATCTCGAGACCGAAGAGATCCACATGCTGTCGAACCTGCTCTACGAGGAGTGGGAGAAGTGCTACGAGGAGATGTACTGGGCGCGCGACGCGCATGCGCGCGAGCATGCGGCCGAGCACGTCGAGCAGGCGCGCAATCTCTATGAGAAGATCGTCGGCATCAAGCTCCCCGATGCCCCGCTCGGCGAGTAGGAGTTGACGTCATGATCGAGAAACCCTCCCGCTTCAAGGCGGCGCTGTTCGATTTCGACGGCACCATCTGCGAGACCGAGGCGCTGAGCTCGGCACTTGTCGCCAAGGTGTTCCGCTCGTACGGCATCGAGCCTACGGAAGAGGAGCTCTGGGGTATGGTGGGCAACGATGACGCCGTCACCGTGCCGCCCATTTTGGCACGAGCAACAAGGCCCGTCACCTTTGCCGACTACCTGCGCGATCTGGACGATTGCCGCGAGACCTACTATCGCACGCCGCTCGTTCCCTTCGATGGGGTGGTGGAGTTTATCGAGCGGCTGCGTGGGGAGGGCATCAAGTGCGCGATAGTCTCCTCCACTTCGGCATTCAACGTGGTCATGGCGCTCAATCGCCTTCGGATGGCGCATCTCTTCGACGTGGTGGTGTGCGGCGATATGGCGAAGCATCTCAAGCCCGAGCCCGACCTGTATCTGCTCGCACTCGATAATCTCGGCGTGGAGGCAGCGGAGTGCATCGCGTATGAAGACTCGCCTTCGGGCATCGCCGCGGCGCATGCGGCGGGCGTCTACACCGTGGCGTACACGGGCAGCATCGTCGTGCAGGACCGTTCCTCCGCAGACGAGATCATCGACCGCTGGTAAGCCTG
>CAMZCV010000221.1 GCA_947305035.1 uncultured Coriobacteriales bacterium
GAAGCTGTTGGGTTAACGCGCCTCACATCGATAGGGCTCACCATGAACGTGAGGGCGGCAGGTTCCCCCGTTTTAGCTGCGGTATCGTGGAACATGCCGACAAGCCTGACGTCAACCGTCAAGCCGTTGTCGAGCTCCAGCTGATGGGTTGCGGTGGTGAGGTTTCCCTGCGTGTCGATGAGGCCGTACTCGCGCGCGATCTCACGGGCTGCCCCCTCGTTGGACGCAGATTCCATGAGGGCGGAAATCTGCGCAAGCTCATCCCAGGTATAGTCGGAGAACGCCCTGACCGTGAGTCCGGCGGGGTCGTCTCCCCCATCAGGCTGCGGTTCGACTTCGGGGGTCCGGTCTCCGAGGTTCAGCACGAAGGTGATGGCGATAACGCCCACGGCAACGAAGATGAGGCTTATGATGAGGCCGATGATGGCCGACGCCCTTCCCCTTGACATGCAACCTACCTTTTCCAAGAACGCGGGATCTTCAGGTCTTCGAAGATGCGGACCGCATAGCGATCGGTCATACCCGATACATAATCGGCAACCTGCACGTCGGGGTGGTCGGCATCATGCACCGTATACTCGGGCGGAATCTCGTCGGGATGGGCGATGAAATGATCGAACAGCGCAGAAATCATGGCCGCTGCCTTGGGTTCCTCATATTTGGCATCGCCACGAGTATAGAGATTCTCGAAGAGGAACCGCCTCATGCCGAGCATTGCCTCGCGAACGCGATCGCTCATCGCAATATCGCCTGCACGGGAGCTGGCAGACACCACATCGAGGACCATGGTCTCGATACGCTTTGAGGAGGTATTGCCCAACACCGACGTATATTCGGACGGAAGAAGCTCCTCGCTCAAGAGCTTGGCACGCTCGGCATCGTCGATGTCGTGCACGACATATGCGATGCGGTCGGAAAGCGCCACGACGCGCCCCTCTGCCGTGCAGGCATGGTTGCTGCCGGTATGGTTGCGGATGCCGTCGACAACCTCGCAGGTGAGGTTGAGCCCTTTTCCGCCACGCTCGAGCACCTCGACGATGCGTGCGCTCTGGAGATTGTGCTGGAAAAGGTTGGATGGGGAGTCTATCCCCAGCTCGCGCTTGCGCCATTGAGCCATGGACTGCGAGAGGGCCTTCTCGCCGCAATGCCCGAACGGCGTATGGCCGAGGTCGTGACCGAGCGCGATCGCCTCAGTAAGGTCTTCGTTGAGGGCGAGCGAGCGGGCGATGGAGCGGGCGATCTGGGCAACTTCGAAGGTGTGCGTCAGGCGCGTGCGGTAGTGGTCGCCTTCGGGCGCGAGGAATACCTGCGTCTTATGCGAGAGGCGCCTGAAGCTCTTGCAGTGGAGCAAGCGGTCGCGGTCGCACTGGAAGGACGTGCGGAACGGATCGGGATCCTCAGCGCAGGCACGGCCTGCGGATTCCGCCGAAAGCTGCGCTTCGGGAGAGAGGAATGCGCGCTCGCGCTCCTCCAGCTCATGCCTTGTGACCTCGTACATGCACTGCTCCAAACAGAAAAAGGAGGAAGGGAGCTTGCACTCCCCTCCTCCTATAGTAGACCAAAGCGCCGATTGGAGCTTAGATCTTGGCGGGACCACCGTTGGCCTCGATCTTGGCCTGGGCAGCCGCGAGGCGCGCGACGGGCACGCGGAACGGCGAGCAGGACACGTAGTCGAGACCGATGTTGTAGTAGGTGTGGATGGAGTCGGGATCGCCGCCGGTCTCGCCGCAGACACCGAGGACGATGTTGGGGTTGGTGGCACGGCCGCCCTTGGCGGACATGTCGACGAGCTTGGCAACACCCGGGTCGACGGTTGCGAACGGGTTGGCCTTGACGATCTTCTTGTCCATGTAGAGCGGCATGAAGGAAGCCTCGACGTCGTCACGCGAGAAGCCGAGCGTCGTCTGGGTGAGGTCGTTGGTGCCATAGGAGAAGAAGTCGGCGTACTGGGCGATCTCGTCGGAGGTGATGGCAGCGCGCGGGAGCTCGATCATGGTGCCGATGGGGATCTCGAGCTTGACGCCGTACTCGTCCTCGACCTCGGCGATGTCGGCCTCGCAGAGCTCGCGCAGATGGCTGAGCTCCTCGACAAAGGCCACGAGCGGGATCATGATCTCGGGCTGGGCGTCGACGCCCTCCTTGATGAGCTCGGCGGCAGCGGAGGCGATGGCCTTGAACTGCATGTGGTTAAGCTCGGGATAGAGCATGCCCAGACGGCAGCCGCGGGTGCCGAGCATGGGGTTGGCCTCCTGGAAGGAGTCGAGGCGCTTCATGAGGTCACGCTTGGCAGTGCAGTCCTTGCCGGCAGCCTCCTCCTTGGCGATCTCGACGTCGAGCTCGCGGGGGTTGTCCAGGAACTCGTGCAGCGGGGGATCGAGCAGGCGGACGATGACAGGCAGGCCCTCCATCTCCTTGAACATGCCGAGGAAGTCGCCCTTCTGGGCAGCGCCCAGCTTGGCAAGGGCGTCGGCCTTGGTGGCCTCGTCGTTGGCGAGAATGAAGGACTGGATGAGGTCCTTGCGCTCGCCGAGGAACATGTGCTCGGTGCGGCACAGGCCGATGCCCACGGCGCCGTTCTCGCGGGAGAGCTTGGCGTCCTCGGGGTTGTCGGCGTTGGCGCGAACGCCCATGACACGGCCGCGCTCGGGGTTGAGGCGGATCTCGTCGGCCCAGTCGAGGATGGTCTGGAGGTCGCCGCCCAGCTCGGGACGGACGAGCTTGGCCTCGCCCAGGTAGACGTTGCCCGTGGTGCCGTCGATGGAGATGACGTCGCCCTCATGCAGGACGATGTCGGTGCCGGCGACGGTGCAGACCTTGTTGGGGGCATCGATCTGGAGCGCCTCGACGCCGCAGACGCAGGGGGCGCCCATGCCGCGGGCGATGACGGCGGCGTGGGAGGTCTTGCCACCGTGGGAGGTCAGGATGCCCTCGGCGGCAACCATGCCGTGGAGGTCGTCGGGCGTGGTCTCCCAGCGCACGAGGATGCAGGGCTTGCCGGCCTCGGCGAAGGCCTCGGCGTCGGCGGAGGAGAACACAACGCCGCCCACGGCAGCGCCGGGCGAGGCGTTGAGGCCCTGGGCCAGGACCTTGCGGCCCTTGATGTCGGCAGCGTCGAACTGCGGGTGGAGGAGCTGGTCGAGCTGCTCGGGAGCAACGCGCATGACCGCCTCTTCCTTGGTGATGCGGCCCTCCTCATACATCTGGATGGCAACCTTGAGGGCGGAAAGCGCGGTGCGCTTGCCCACGCGGGTCTGGAGCATGAAGAGCTTGCCCTGCTCGATGGTGAACTCGAGGTCCATCATGTCGGCGTAGTGGTC
>CAMZCV010000222.1 GCA_947305035.1 uncultured Coriobacteriales bacterium
TCGGGCTCGCCGAACCACGACCAATCGTGTCGAATGACCTGCTGCATGTCGTATGCGCAGACGGCGAGTTCGTTGATCTTGTCGCTCCATATGCCAAGTGACGCTCCTCGCCCAAGCACGGCTGCCTCTGGCAGGAAGAGCGCCCTCATACCCATGAGGAGCTCCTCGCAAATATGGGACTCGCGACACTGGCTATATGTCGTGAACCGCCACATACGCCACGCGAGGTCGAGATGGCTGAACTGACCCATCCAGATACGGGAATACGTGTCGAGCGAGTCGATGAAGTCGAGGACCTCTTCCCCGCACAGGTCAATTGTTGGCATGCCACGCTCCAATATCTTCGATTTCCATTAACAGACTAAATAAATTTAGGCGATTGTGTTAGGATGTCAAGCATGGGGTGTCCGCGATGACGATGCTCGGCTTGACGTCAGACCATGCGAGCCGAGTTACGTCCATGATTGGAGAGAAGGCGATAGCCATGTCATTCGATGACGAACTTAAGGACTACAAGCTGGTTGCGCCCGATGTGGATGCCCTTCTGCGCCACTTCGAGCGGAGGTACATGAACCCCACCGCCTCCACCCCGTCGCTGTTGGCTGCGGCAGGTCCTTTGTTCGAGGAGCTATCGCCCCTTGCCCCTCTTAACAAAGACGGAGAGGCAAAAGCGATATGGCTACGGATACCAAGAGGGACGATCGAGGACTACGACACGTTCGAGGACATGAGGGAATGGGGTGAGGTGGAGACCCACGCGGAGTACGAGGCTCGCTGGCTCGAGGAATACCCGGAAGAGCTCTCATGGTACCGGCTCGTGGCAGTGCAGTCATTTGAGCCTGACGGGAAGCTCCGGTACGTCGGCATCAGCCTGGGCAATGAGACCATCGTGTCGATGCTGGTGGGGGAGCGGCCCTCCTACGATCAAATGGGTCGCTATGAAGAGGCGGTTGCCTGCCGGCTGTGTTCGCTCATCCTTCCAGCCGTGCGGGAGTCGATGGCGCTCCTTGCCGATGGGTCGTACAACCAGATGGTCGCGACGTCGCTGCCCTACCAATTCAGGGTAGGTGTCATCAGAAGGCGTGACCTGTGGCAAGTGGAACCCGACGTGAGAGCGAGCGACTACGACGGGCTCTCCGAGGAGTCGGTGCGGGCGTTCAGGGAACTCGTCGAGTCTGGAATGAACAATGCCGGCAAGATCGGCAGGACAACCGATTTCACGGCAAACGACTTCTTCCGTGCCTGCAAGCTGGGCTACGAGTCCATCGGCAAGGTGTGTGAGGGCATGGCACCGTCAGAGCTCTATCGCCGCTACGCGGATGGACGTGATGAGGGCCTTACGGGCAGAGGGTACGGTCTGAACGCAGGCCCCGGCATCGACTTCGACGACCCGAAGGCCTGGGATGAGTGGTACTTCCACAGGTCCCAGCGTGGCGGGCACCCTTGGGAGGTCGTGCCCGGTGGCAACAGCACCCATGTGGAACTGTATGTGTCGCACGACAAGCGAAAGCTCGAGTGGAAGTTCAGGCTTGGCGAGATATCGGAGGAAGAGTACGAGCGGGGGCTTGAAGGCGCGGGATACTACTTCGCCATCGCGGGAAGGCATCGACAATTCGAGGCGGTCAGCTTCTATCTTGCGCTGTCTGCCGCTGGGCTGCCGGTCGTGATTCGCGATGCCGAGCAGCTCCTCGCGAGGCTCGACGGCACCGACTGGGTCGGGGTCGTCCCGCATCACGTCTTCCCTAGGTATTGCGAAGGCCTCTTCCCTGACGAGTACGGGAAGATCATTGACTTCACCTATGTGTTCAAGGGAGGGGATGCGTGGTTCGACCAGATTGTCTGGCTCCCAGAAGAGGAGGCAGCCATCGCGAAACCATCGGCGGAATGCGCATGAAGAGACCTTTTCTACAAGTAAGGCGGCGCAGCTTTGGAGGCTTGTATGTATGACTTGAACTACGTCTCGCGAGACTTTCCTTGGACGGTTGTGCCTCGTGAAGGCGCATCAGTGGAACCTTGGCGCGACCCGGGTACGAACTGGTTTGACGGTCTGCCGAAGGGCTGGGGCGACGTCATCCATACGTACCTTGTGCAGCTCGACGAGTTGGTTAATCGCAACGGGTGGAGCATCTATGTCGCGCAGGTCAAGGAGAAGTTCGGTACGCTGAGGTTCTACGCCGACGTTTTCGATGCCAATGGAATCCTGTGTCCTTGGGGATCGTCTGACGATATAGACCGTTTCCACGAGCTCATACGTGAGATGGAGTCCGAGACGGGGCGGGTGTGCTGCTATTGTGGCGCTCGCGAGAACGTCCGATGCTATGGCGGATGGATCCATTACGCGTGCCCATCGTGTGAGACGAGGTGGAGCCATGGACTTTCCTAGCGTCGAACTCATTGGGTGCCGATACGACGAGGCCACGGACGACATGCCCGGGCACCACGCCGTGCCGCGAGACTGGCGCGAGGACGTGTTCGGCGCCATGCTCAAGGCAGTAGGTTGCTCGATATACGGGTATCCCGAAGAGAACTCGCCTCTCGTATCCGCCGAGGTGCACTACGCAGAGGATGACGAGACTCGTCACTTTGTGATTGACACCCCTCTGCTCACCTTGCGCCCGTACTACTGGGGTGATTGCCGCGCGATCCGCAGGCTCCCAAACTTCGTGTACAAACCCTGGTCGCTCGAGATCTCTTGGTATAAGTGGCCCATGCGTGATGCGTACGCCAACATCTCGCTCTCAGACAGTGATTGGAGGCTCATGTGCGAGACGGTGGATCGTGCGGTGGTCGAGTTCCACAAGTGTGGAGTATGGCCTGCTGACATTGATGGGTCGCCGCGGATGGGGGAGGTTGACGTGGTTGCGTGGGAGCTCCGCAAGCAGATGGGCATCATTGCGGACCAGCGTAACGTGCTCGAGGATGCGCTCTATGAGCTGTGGTTTGATCCTTCCAGCGAGTCAGCGCGTGACGAGGCGGCAAGGCTTCTTGCGGTTGGTCCCTACGATCCGGTCGATGGCCTCTGCTCCCTTTGAAATACTTGAGTTCGGTTTACATGGTTTGACGGCTATACAGGCTTGAGGAGGTAATCCAATGTGTGATGACCGGCGTTATGAAGATGCAGCTGAGGTCATAAAGGGAGCAATTCTCCGCAGCCAGTACCGCGCAGTGAAAGCAACCAACGGCGAGCAGCTCAGCCTCTACTACGCAATCGGAGGGTATGTCTCAACTAACACGCGCGACGGGCTCTGGGGGACCGGGGCACTCTCCTCGATTAGCGAGCGCCTGCAGAAGAAGCTGCCAGGCTTGAGG
>CAMZCV010000223.1 GCA_947305035.1 uncultured Coriobacteriales bacterium
CGCCATCTACTATCACAACGACAACCACGGGAACATCCCCCATGCGCACATAGTCGTCAACAACACGAACCTGGTGAGCGGGGACAGGATCACCGCCAAGATGAGGTCCGGACAGCTGAGGAGGATGAACGACGACCTGCAGGAGATGGCGAGGGAACTCGGCATGAGGGCCTTCGAGAGAACCGATGCAATGACTGCTAAGAGGAAGGAAAGCGCCGTTCCGGCTACGGTCCTGGATGCGGCGAGGACGCGCGAGGAGCAAGCCATCATCGAGGCGGGCGGTTATTCCTGGAAGGAGGACATCCGCCAGAGGATGACCTGCGCGGTGAAGCTCTCGCGAACATCCTCGGAGTTCCTCGAGAGCTGCGAGGCCCTCGGGATGGAGGTCCGCGAGAACAGGAAGGGAGAGTGGGTGTACTCCCTCATCTCCCATCCGTCATGGCAGGTGGTCGGAAAGAGGCTGGGCTTCGACTACTCGCGATACGGAATCGACCGCTGGCTCGCACGCGAGAGGGCGTCGAGGAGGCCAAAGATCGACGCGGAGGCGGCGTCCCGCTTCCGCTCGGCTATCGCCCCGATTGCCGCTGAGGGCGGCCCCACACCCTCGGTTCTAGGCATGATCGATGGGCGGAAGTACACCATCGGGGATGTGGCTGACATGCTCGATCTCTGCGAGGACCTCGACATCCGTTCTATGGACGATTTCCACGATGCGGCGGTCGGTCCCATGGCGGAGGAGGATCGCGAGGACCTGAGGGCTTCCTGGAGGCTCGCGAGGAGCCTCGGGTACCTCCCCGAGCATCGGCAGAGGATCGACGGGAATCGCCTGAAGAGAAGGAACGGCTCGAACGGCTCCAAACCATCGGCGGGAAGGATGGCCTCCACCCAACGGGATGCCGCCCCCGAGCGCTCCCGGATCGACGTCGGGGAGCGCTAGGCATGGAAATTGCAATCGAATGGAAGAACGGCCTGGTCGAGATCGTGAACACCTCGGGGGGTGAGACCGGCCTAAGCTCCGATGTGAACGCGCAGGGGCGCGTCGGGGCTCGGGCGATGGCGGTGATGGCGCGGGTGCGCTTCGACCTCTTCGAGGATGAGGGGCTCCGCATCGACTTCTGGTGGTACTCGACGATCTTGGACCGTTCCACCGCATCGACGAGGATGGGGGAGGGGGATATCGGAGAGGGGATGGCGGTTCCGGACCTCAACCTCGAGCCCAGCCGCGTCCTGCGCCTCATCGACCGCGATCAGCTCGACGATGTCATCTCCATCAGCATCGATGGGAAGTGGCGGATCAGGCGCTACGGCGATGCGCTCGTGAACGAGACCAGGTTCGAGGAACAGCGGTCCTACTGGCTGGGGGATGAGGTGTCGGACCTCCCGATCATCCAGCAGGTGACGCTCCTGAGCGAGAAGATCCGCCATGCCCACAGGGACTGGGGTGACGAGGAGGTATCCGCGAGCATCGGGTTCCCCCATTCGGCGTGGGAGAGGATCGAGGCGGACGAGGCATCGAGCTCGGGAGGATGACGGGTTGACGGAATCGCGCCCCTAGAGCCCGACGAGCGCCGCCATCCCATCCGCAAGGTCCCACAGGGTTTCCGGCCAAGCGTTGCACCCGCCGCTCACCAGGGCCCTCCCATCCTTCAGGACGATGAGCAGATCCCATCCCAGCCCGTCGAGGATGGGGAACTCCGGATAGTAGCTGCCCTCCCATTCCGATACCCCGCATCGTGAGAGGAGCTCGTCAATGGCGTCGGCAATCTCATATGCAGGTCGTGACGCCTTGCCTTCGATCGAGCGCCAGACGCGGAGAGTGCCATCCTCGATCAGGATGATCATGTCCGAATCGAAGGCCATGAAGACGGAAACGTCGAGCTCCAGACGAGCGATATCCTGAGTTCGGATGGGCTCGCCGCAGGGGACCCTTTCCCTCAAGACGAGCCCCTCTTGTTCGTTGGTGGCAACTAGGCCGCTCTCTTCCGCGCGGGCAATGAGATCGTCCTCGAGGACGAACAGGTCGAGGGGATCAGAGTACCTTTCACGGCCCTCGATCTCGTAGTCGCCCTCGTCGTTCATGAAGAGCTCCTCACAGCGATCGCAGAGGTCCTCGATGATGATTGGGATGCCGTGCGGAATCTTGTCGAGCTCGTATTGAAGCGCCTCGAGCGCTATCCTCCTGGTTTCGTTGAGCATCGATGGCCCTCCTCTCATCTGCCCGAATCGACTAGCTGGATTATCACAGGGCTGCCGGACATAAAAGTCAACCAGCAAGAGACATCCACACGGTTGAATCGGTCGAACGTCCTGAGAGGCCTAGAACCTAAGCTCCGCCAGTACGGTGGCGGTTACCTCATCGAGCGCCATGTCCCAAATCGTTCCAACTTGATCAGCGGGAAGAGATACCGCTGCCGCTGATGACGAGGGGGTTACGATGACGACTTGGGGGCTGGTATCGCGCGATGCATGCATGATGTCGTACTTGGTTGCTGCGTGCTTCGTTTCAGCCATGGTGGTCTCCCGTTTTCGCTTCACAGATGAGACTATACGCCGAGGACCGGACAATGGCACCGACCGTTACGGAGCCGTATCATCGCGCTTCGCAAACGGTTTACTCAAAGCCCGTCGCCCATCGCTCGCATACCTCGCGATCCCCGACATCCCACCCGGATGGCTTCCCCCGCAGCCTGGGAAGCTAGCACACGCGGTCCCCGGGCACAGGTCCCCCCGAACCCACCTGTCCCGCCCGGACGCCTCGCGGGTTCCCGCGCTGTCCGCTCCGCGTCCCCAAAAGGGAACCCCCTCGTCTGGACCCTGCGTGCGCTTGCCTCCCAGCCAGCGGGGCGGATGAGCCGCCCTCCGAGCGAGAAGGAGCGTGCGATATGAAGGGTCAGGTTCAGCTGGCGGGCATCGACTGGTCGGGCATGGGAGCCGTGGATATCCACGACCTCATCCTCCCCGAGCAGCCTCATGAGGACGAGCGTGCCAGGAGCTCGAAGGAGGCGGAGGCGCCGAGGTGGGAGGTCGCGTTCTCGAGCGGGGCGGACGTTGCGGTGAGGCGCATGAAGGGCACGTCCTCGGCAATCCTCGCCCTCATCCCAGCCAAGGGGCAGTACTACCTCTGGGACGAGGGGAGGGACACGAGGAAGCCGCTCACGGGAGCGCGCATCGCCTCCTTCTTCAAGGGGTGCAGGGACGCTTCCCTCATCCCGTGGTTCGTCGGGGAGCCGTGCGGCATCACCCCATCTCGCGGGGAGGCGCTTCTCGCCACCATCCGAAACGATGCCGCGAACGCGCTCCTGC
>CAMZCV010000224.1 GCA_947305035.1 uncultured Coriobacteriales bacterium
CCTCATGAGCGTATTCCTCTTCCTCGGAGCGGGATTCGTCGCAACCACACTGTCTCCGCAGGAGCTGGCGGACGGTCTCGGAGTCTCTGAGAAAGACGCACTGATCTTTATGTTCTTGGGCTTCGGCCTTGTCCTCTTGAACGGCATTCTCTCGCTTCTGCGTGGCATCCGCGGCCTCAGTGCCATCAAGAGCAGGCGCGCGCTCCAGTCGTACACCGCCCTTTCCCAGATGCTCGTAGCACTCGACGGCGTTGAAATCGTCTGGAACCTCTCCCAGGGTTCGTACATGGATCCGTTTAACATGCTCATGTCGTTTGTCGGACTCCTCATCCAAGGGCTCTTCGTTTACGTGGGCATGAAGCTCTTCCGGGAGGACGCGACCACCGAGCAGACGCATGAGGTCGAGGAGGCGCGGGACTTCTTCAAGGCGCGCCGTAAGCTCGGGTTCATCCGCCTCATCCAGGTCAGCTATGCGCTTAACATCATCTTCAGCTTCGCCGCCCTCACCTTCATGACGCGCGACGAGATGGTCTACAGCTACCTGACCGTCATCGACTGGATCAACATCACGCTCGACGTGGTGTGCTTCTACCTCATCTGGAAGCGTCTGCGCGTGGCCAAGAACGCGATCATCATCCTGTCGGTCGTCAACATGGTCCTCAACACCATCAATCACTTCGTCTTCCACAATACGGATGCCGGAATCTGGATGGTTCTGATGATCGTCGACGCCTTCGTGATCATCTACTTCATCAACTCCAAACGTCCCAAGGAGGCGCTCGTCAACGAGCTTTCCTACGAGCGGCGCATCGATGTGAACGAAGGCGACTTCATTGCCAAGAAGGGCTGGCCGCGCTGGCGCAACCTTCTCCTGTACTACTGCGTCTTCTCGGTGCTGGGCCACTGGATGGAGCTCGGCTTCTGCATGCTCATCCGCGCAGGCATCGTTGCCGGCGAGTACGATCCCACCAACACGATGCTCTGGCGCGACCTGCTCTTCCCCTTCGCCATGGAGGGCATCGCAGTCGTGATCTGCGCGCTTTGGCTCTATCCGCTCAAGAACTGGCTTATCGATAAGATCAAGGTGCGCTTCGTCCCGCTGTTCGTAAGCTTCGTCATCAACGGCGCCGTGTGCACGCTCATGGAGCTCATCGGCGGCCTGCTCGTGAACGCCGACCATTCGCTGTGGGATTACAGCGACATGTTCTGCAACTTCATGGGTCAGATCTGCCTTCAGAACGCCATCGGCTTCGGCCTCGCCTGCACCCTCATCGTGTGGATTGTCTACCCCACCATGGAGCGCGGCATCGCGCACATCCCCAGCGACGTGATGAACCTCATCTTCGTGGGAACATTCACCTTCTGCATGATCCTGCAGATTCTCTACCTGGTGGAGCCTGCCGAGATCGCGAATGCCTTCAACACCCTGGGCTTTATGCTCTCGTCGATGGGCACGGGAGTATAACGTGGCCAATACCGTCGAGACGGCAGGCAACGAGGAGAAGCTCGGGCAAGACCCCGCGAAGGATGACCTGCTCATCTTGGTCGACGAGGCCGATCGCCCAGTGGGAACCGCTCCCAAGGAGCGGGTGCATCGAGAAGGGCTGTTGCATCGGGCGTTCTCCATCGTGCTGTGGCGCGAGGGGCCGGATGGGCCGGAGGTGCTGCTGTCGCGAAGAGCTGCATGCAAGTATCATTCTGCTGGCCTTTGGACCAATTCATGCTGCTCGCATCCCCGTAGCGGCGAGGAAACCATCGGTGCCGCCGCCCGGCGCATACGCGAGGAGCTCGGTTGCACGGTCTGCGGCCTTCAAGAAGTCGGGGCGTTCGTCTACCGCGCCGATTTTGCCGCCGGGCTTGTGGAGCATGAATACGACCATGTGCTTCTGAGCTGCTATGAGGGCGATTTCGAGCCGAATCCCGACGAGATCGATGCCGTGAGGTGGATAAGCGCCGACGCCCTTTCAGAGGAGCTGCTGCAGGCTCCCGAGCACTTCACCGCGTGGGCTCCGAGGGTCCTCTCGATGGCATTGCAAAGCATCCAGTTCCGGTGACACCCAGGCATATTCTCAAGGGCGTATAGCATCGGTAAAGGAGAAGCCGCCCCGAAGGGCGGCTTCGATGTTACGTGCAGGTGGTGCGGATGAGCCGTTCTCCCCTACTCCTCGGGAAGGATGGCGTTGAGGATGATGCCCACGATGGAGCCCACGGCAAGACCCGTGAGGGAGATGTTGAAGGATCCGAGCTGGATGGCGATGGCGCCGGAAGCGCTGTTGGAGATGCCGATGGAGAGCACGAGGATGAGGGCCGCGATGAGGATGTTGCGGGTGACGGTGAAGTCCACGTGGTTCTCGATGAGGTTGCGCACGCCCACGGCGGAGATCATGCCGTAGAGGACGAGCGACACGCCGCCGATGACGCTGGCGGGCATGGCACCGATGACGGCAGCGAACTTGGGGCAGAACGAAAGCAGGACGGCGAAGCCGGCGGCAATGCGGATGACGCGCGGGTCGAAGACCTTGGTGAGCGCCAGCACGCCGGTGTTCTCGCCGTAGGTGGTGTTGGCGGGAGCGCCGAAGAGGGAGGCGATGATGGTGGCAAGGCCATCGCCGAGGAGGGTGCGGTCAAGGCCGGGGTCCTTGAGGTAGTTGCGGTTGCAGGTGGAGCTGATGGCGGAGATGTCGCCGATGTGCTCCATCATGGTCGCGAAGGCGATGGGCATGATGGTGATGACGGCCGTGATGGCAAGGCCACCGTCCATGCCGTTGGTGAAGAGGCTGAGGGCGGTGTTGTTCCAATCGACGGGCAGACCGATCCAGGGAGCCGCTGCGATGGCGGCGAAGTCAACATCGCCGAGGATGGCGGCGAGGATGAAGGAGGACACGACGCCGATCAGGATGGGAACGACCTTGACCATGCCCTTGCCGAAGATGTTGCAGAGGATGATGGCCACGATAGCGACGATGGCGACGCGCCAATCAGCCTCGCAGTTGTTGATGGCCGAGCTGGAGAGGATGAGGCCGATGCAGATGACGATGGGGCCGGTCACCACGGGCGGGAAGTACTCCATGACGCGCTCGGTGCCAAAGGACTTGAAGAGTGCGGCAAGGACGAGGTAGAGGCAGCCCGCGGCGGCAACGCCCAGGCAGGCATAGGGCAGAAGCTCCGCCTCGCCGTTGGGGGCGATGGCGGCGTAGCCGGCGATGAAGGCGAACGAGGAGCCCAGGAACGCGGGGACCTTGCCCTTGGCGAGGAAGTGGAAGAGCAGGG
>CAMZCV010000225.1 GCA_947305035.1 uncultured Coriobacteriales bacterium
CATCGGCAGCGGCCGAAAGTCCTTTTTATCCGTCGGGAAGAACGGCCGCATTTGGCATCATGGAAGCAAGGCCGCCAAAGGCGATTCTGACGCGTTTGCGCTCGACCTCGACAGTGCGGCCATAATAAGAAGACTCTGCTTCGTGTTCATGCACCCAGGCATGTACGGAGGGCTTTTCGGCCTCTGGGATCTCGTAACGTACGTCAGGGGCATGTTCGGCGTGCTTCACGCCGAACATGCTGGAGACGCTGCGCGAATTCTTGTCGACGAGGCGGAATCGGGAGTGCTCGCGTCATGCAGCGAAGAGTGCCTTGGAAAGATCCTTGCCGAAAAGCTGGATGGCGAGTTGGGGAGATACGAATCCATGGGCTGCTGGAGATCGGAGTTCAGGAGAGCCTTGCTGTTCAACCATCCTGAGATTGCTGTCGCGTACATCGCCCATATGGGCCCGAGAAACCTGTACGCATTCGAGCGTCTCCTCGATTGCAACTGGCGTTGTTAACTGCGAGCGATGAGCCAAAAGAGGATCGAGAGACTGGCTCGCGATGTCGATGGCAAAGGGGCCTGAAGACGTTTTGGAAGAATGACGAGGGGATGATCCTGATGGAATCTGGTCATCCAACGACCGCGTGAAGGAGGTTTTCTCGGATGGCAGAGGGAAGAGTCGTGTACATAACCGAAGTCCCGAAAGCAAACGAAGTCAGACTGTTCGAAAACGAACCCGACGTAATGAAGGCGCAGCAGGTCGCTGACTTGCTTGGAGTCGCGCCGACTACCATCAGGAGGGAGATCTTCCGAGGAAGCCTAGAGGCCATCCACGTAGGGAGAAGCGTGCGAATAACGAAAACCGCTTTACTGAAATACGTCGAGGAACAGAATCAGTAAAGCGGTTTGGGTAAAAGCGGCCATCGTAGGATCGCGCGGACGATTGCATCAGGCAGCTGCGGTTTCGCTTCTGACAGCTGCGCGCTCAAGGTAGCCCATGAGCGCCTTGCGGTTCACGCGGATGGTCTTGGTGCCCAGCTTCACGGCCGGGATCTCGCCCTGGTGGATGAGCTTGTAGATGGACGTGAGCGAGATCTGAAGGTAGAGCTGCACCGTCCGCACGTCCAGCCACACGTCCGAGCCGTCGCCCGGCATGTTGAGGAGCTCCATCCGCTGGGCGTCGCCGGGGCCCGTGGGCAGGTAGACGCCCGCCTCGTCGGTCATCGTCGTTAGCTGCTGTTGCTGCATCTGCACTTGCTTGATGTGGTACGGATATGACATAAAGTCCTCCTTCGCCTCGTCGTCCCGCTCTTTGCGGGCCGCTGGCGCGGGATGCGCCGGGGTCGCCCTGTTGCGCAAGGATGCAAGCGGAAACCCGGAGGGCCCGAGTTCCGCCTCGCGGAAGTTTTCCGCGCCTTGCGCTGCAGGGCGTTTCGGCGACGATGCGCGACTAGGCCCGCATGGGAGGCGAGGCGAAGGGACTGCGTCAGATTCCGAGCAAGTCGAGCACGCTCACGTCTGGCCTAACGGCTGAAATGGCCGCTTCCAGCGACGAGCCGTCTGCCATCCGCTGCGCGATTGCCGCTCTGTCGGCATCGCTTAGCGTTGGCTTTGCGGGCTCCTCCGGTTTCTCTGATGCTTCGGCCAGGATGCCTCCTATCGTGTTCGCGGCGACGCGGTCATTCTGGGCGATGAAGTGCGCGTAGATGTCCATGGTGAGGCTCGCCGACGAGTGCCCCAGCCGCTGCTGGACCGTCTTGATGTCCGCGCCGGATCCGATGAGCAGCGTGGCCTGCGTGTGCCTGAGCTCGTGAAGGTTGTAGCCGATGTAGGCGCCCTTGCGCCAGCGCTTCCTGCCGGTCGAGTCCGTGTAGCGCACTGACGGCCCGAACTCGCCGAGCCCGTGGTTCGCGAAGTACTGCCTTCGCCAGCGGTTGAACGTGTTGGGGTCCATGAACTTGAAGAGCGTGTTGGTGCACACGGGCGTCTTCTCGTCCTGCTCGAGCCCCGCAACCTCCATCGCCCGTGCCTGCTTCTGCTTCCACTCGGCGAGGAAGGCTATGGTGCCGTCGTCGAGACCCAGCCAGCGGTGCGACTTTTCGCTCTTGGGGTCTCTGATCTTGTGGTCAGCGGCGTACTGCTGGCCCACGTAGATGCGCTTTCGCTCGAAGTCGACGTTGCGCCACACGAGCCCGAGGATCTCGCCCCGGCGCATGCCTGTCGCGAGCGCTATCCAGACCGCCACAGTGTTGCCCGTCTGTTCCTCAGTGCGAAGCGCTATCGCCAGGTCGAGCGCCTGCTCGTCTGAGAGGGCCTTGCGCTCCTTTGGCTTGGGCCTCGGCGCCTTCACGTGCTCGCATGGGTTGGCCTCGACGAGCTCGTTGGCAACCGCCTCGTCCATGACGAGCGAGAGCGTAGCGTTGATCTTGTGGACGGCGCTTTTCGTCGCCCTCTTGGACGCGAGCAGCTTGTCGTATGCGTCCGAGATCTTCTTGAGCGTGAGGTCCTCCAGCAGCGTGGTGCCCCAGATGTCCTCGATCTTGCGCACCTGCAGCTCGTCGTCCTTGAGGGTGAGTGGCGAGTACCTGCCCGTGTTCTTGCGGCGCTCGTACCACGCGCGGGCATAGTTGCCAACGGTAAGCTCCTCGGGGTTCTTCACGCCGCATTCGAGCTCGATGCGGTACTCCTCGAGCGCCCGGCGCGCGTCCGCCTTCGTGCCGTAGACCGTCTTCTTGGGGGATCTGATGTAGCGCCCCGTCTTGGGGTCGCGGCCGAGGTGGTGCCGGATGCGGTACACCTTGCCCTTGGTGACTTCTTCGATTTCACCGGAACCGATGATCTTCATAGCCTATTCTCCTTTGCATCTATGGTCCGGCGTCGGCTAAGTGGAAGATGCCGGACCGCCTACCATTCCCGGGTGAAAGCTGGGATAATGTTGGAAGCAACCTTCACCGCGGTGCCATCCGGAGTGTTTGTGGAAGTGTCCCCCGGAACGGCTGTTTCCGAGGGTATCACACAAACACTGCGAGGGGGGAATCGAAAACCCCGATTTCGAGGAATCGGGGGGAAATCGGGGGGAAAGCTAGAGAGCACATCCCGAGAGAGCTGATTGAACGAGATAGCAAAAATGGCTTCTACCTGGGACGACGGTTTGACAGACGGAAATGGCGAGACGTCCCGATACTGGAAACGCGGACTCATAACCCGGAGGTCGCAGGTTCAAATCCTGCCCCCGCGACCAAAAAGACCTGGTCAGAAGTTCAAAGCTTCTGACCAGTTTTCG
>CAMZCV010000226.1 GCA_947305035.1 uncultured Coriobacteriales bacterium
CAGGCGCTCCTCAGCGGTGAGCGCGCTCTCGCCCTTGGGCGTGACCTTGCCCACGAGGATGTCGCCAGGACCAACCTCTGCGCCGATGCGGATGATGCCGTCGGCGTCGAGGTCGGCGAGCATATCCTCGCCGAGGTTGGGGATCTCGCGGGTGATCTCCTCGGGACCGAGCTTGGTGTCGCGTGCGTCGATCTCGTGACGGGAGATGTTGACGGACGTGAGCAGGTCCTCCTGGACCACACGCTCGGAGACGATGATGCCGTCCTCGTAGTTGTAGCCCTCCCACGGCATGTAAGCCACGGTAAGGTTGGCGCCGAGGGCGAGCTCGGAGTGGTCGATGGAGGGACCGTCGGCCAGAGGCTGGCCGGCAACCACCACGTCGCCCTCGTTCACGATGGGACGGTGGTTGATGCAGGTGGACTGGTTGGAACGCTGGTACTTGGGAAGGTCGTAGCGCTCCTCGGAGCCGTCGGCAAGCTCGATGGTGACATGGGCGGCGTCGACGTCGATGACGGTGCCGTCATGCTCGGCGACGATGAGCTCGCCGGAGTCGAGCGCGGCACGGGCCTCCATGCCGGTGCCCACGTACGGAGCGGTGCTGCGGATGAGGGGCACGGCCTGGCGCTGCATGTTTGCGCCCATGAGCGTACGCTTTGCGTCGTCATGCTCGAGGAACGGGATGAGGTTGGCGGCCACGGACAGCAGCTGGCGAGGCGAGACGTCCATGTAGTCGACCTCGTCCACGGGCACCTGCGCGGGAGCGCCGAAGGAGCCGTCGAAGTCGCGGGTACGTGCGATGATGCGCTCGGCCTTGACGATCTTGCCCTTGGAGTTGACGCGCACGAACTCACCCGTCTTGGGATCGTACGGGGCGTTGGCGGGCGCGATGTTGTGGTCCTCCTCCTCGTCGGCGGTCATCCAGTCGATCTGGTCGGTGACCTTGCCGTCGACCACGCGACGATACGGTGCCTCGATGAAGCCGTACTCGTTGACGTGGCTGAAGAGCGCCAGCGAGCCGATCAGGCCGATGTTGGGGCCTTCGGGGGTCTCGATGGGGCACATGCGGGAGTAGTGCGAGTTGTGGACGTCGCGGACGGCCGTGGGCACGTTGGTGCGGCGGCTGGAGCCCGACTTGTGGCCGGCGAGGCCGCCAGGGCCGAGTGCGGAGAGGCGGCGCTTGTGGGTGAGGCCGGCAAGCGGGTTGGACTGGTCCATGAACTGGGAGAGCTGAGAAGAACCGAAGAACTCCTTGATGGAGGCGACGATCGGGCGGATGTTGATGAGCGACTGCGGGGTGATGTCGTCGACATCCTGGGAGGCCATGCGCTCGCGCACGACGCGCTCCATGCGGCTCATGCCGATGCGGAACTGGTTCTGGACCAGCTCGCCCACGGTGCGGACGCGGCGGTTGCCGAAGTGGTCGATGTCGTCGACGCGCTTGGTCTCGTCACCCTCGGCGAGGGCGATGAGGTAGCGGAGCGCCTCGATGATGTCCTGGTCGCAGAGCACCTTGCAGTCTGCATCCACCGAGATGCCGAGCTTCTTGTTGATCTTGTAGCGGCCGACGCGGGCGAGGTCGTAGCGCTGCTCGTTGAAGAACAGGCCGTCGAGCAGGGAGCGGGCGGACTCCACAGTGGGAGGCTCGCCGGGGCGCTGACGACGGTAGATTTCGATGAGGGCGTCCTCACGCGTGGTTGCGATGTCGCGCTCGAGCGTGTTGCGGACGACGTCGGAGTTGCCCAGGAGGGCCACGATGTCGTCGTCCTTCTCGGCGATACCGAGGGCGCGCAGGAGAAGCGTGGCGGACTGGCGACGCTTGCGGTCGATGGAGACCACCAGGTGGCCGCGCTTGTCGATCTCGAACTCAAGCCAAGCACCGCGTGCGGGGATAAACTGCACGTGATGGGTCTTGATGCCGTTGTCCATCTCGGCCGAGAAGTACACGCCGGGCGAGCGGACGAGCTGCGACACGACGACGCGCTCGGTGCCGTTGATGATGAAGGTGCCGCGCTCGGTCATGAGCGGGAAGTCGCCCATGAAGACGAGCTGCTCCTTGATCTCGCCCGAGTCCTTGTTGACGTAGCGGACCTCGACCAGAAGGGGCACCTGATAGGAGATGTCCTTTGCACGGCACTCGGCGATGGTGTGCGCCGGCTCGCCGAACTGGTGCTCGCCGAACGTGACCTCCATGGTGCCGGCGGAGTTCTCGATGGGAGAGAACTCGGCGAAGGTCTCGGCGAGGCCGATGGTCTGGAAGCGCTCGAAGGACTCCTTCTGGACCTCGATGAGGTTAGGAAGCTCCATCGAAGGAAGGATCTTCCCAAAACTCTTGCGCTCTCGGGTAACTTGCTGTTTAGTAGTGGGAGTGTATGCAGTTGCCACCTGACTTTTCCTCCTTAAACAGGCAAAATGGCGGAATTATCGCAAATTATGATTTTAAACGACCATCTACCGTTCATCAAGAACAGTCTTGACTTTGCTATATAAATCCAGTAGATTATCATATTTGCGCAGGATAGCGCGATAACCCCCATGTGTAGAATTTGTGATGACCCTTTTTGGGTTCGCGCAGAGCTCTTTGACGAGCTTGGACGCACCGTAGATACATGTGCTTCAGGCCGGCAATCATCCTCTGATCCGTAGTGCGCGCGACGCGAACAGCGCCTTTTCCGGGCACGCAGCCATCTTTGGCTCGCACGTCAACAAGGCAAACGCAAACAAAAAGAGGCCGGGACGAATCCCGGCCTCGTTGCGTGCTGTGTCAAGCAGAGACTACTTGAGGGAGACAGCGGCGCCGGCCTCCTCGAGCTTGGCCTTGGCAGCCTCGGCGTCCTCCTTCTTGGCACCCTCGAGGACTGCCTTGGGGGCAGACTCGACGAGGTCCTTGGCTTCCTTGAGGCCAAGGCTGGTGAGGGAGCGGACGACCTTGATGACGGCGATCTTGTTCTCGCCGAAGCCCTCGAGCACGACGTCGAAGTTGGTCTTCTCCTCGACCTCCTCAACGGGGGCGGCGGGGCCGGCAGCGACGGCCACGGGAGCGGCGGCGGAGACACCGAAGGTGTCCTCGATAGCGTGGACGAGCTCAGAAGCCTCGAGAAGGGTCATCTCCTTGAGGGCCTCAACGATCTCAGCAGCGGTAAGCTTAGCCATTGTTCTGTTCCTTTCATTCCCATGCGGTCCGTGCATGGATTCGTGTATGACTTCGAGGCGCGGGTGCGCCCCAGGGTTCGCGGCACGATGCCGCATGGTCCATTACGC
>CAMZCV010000227.1 GCA_947305035.1 uncultured Coriobacteriales bacterium
TTCACGTCCCCGAGTGCGCGCATGGCCCTGTCGTAGACGTAGACCGGCATGCCGTAGCTGTTCTCGTTGGCCGAGAGGTTGATCGAGACGGGCGTGAACTTGGGGTCGTAGGGCTCGAGGGCAGCCGCACTCGGACGCATGAGCTCGCGGATGTCACGCATCGGGAGCCCCCTCCCTCTCGAGCGCCTCACGACGCAGGCGCACTGAGAGCGCGTGGGCCCAGAGGCCCTCGGCTGCTGCGAGGGTTTCGGTGGCGCGGGCGTCGGCGAGCACGCCGGCCGGCGTGTACGTGCTCACGGTGGAGCGGGTCACGAAATCCCACACGCCCAGCGGGTTGGAGAAACGAGCGGTGCCGCCCGTGGGCAGGGTGTGGTTGGGACCTGCCACGTAGTCGCCCAGCGGCTCGGAGCTCCACGGGCCCACGAAGATGGCGCCCGCCGCGCGCACGCCGGGGAGCAGCTCCTCGGCGTCGGTGCAATGGAGCTCGAGGTGCTCCGGAGCGATGAGGTTCACGGTATCGAGCACGGCCTCCGTGCTGTCGCACACCACGCAGATGCCGTTATCGTCAAGCGAGGCACGGGTGATCTGAGCGCGCGGGCTCTGCTCGAGGAAGGCGTCGATGGCAGCGAGGACCTGTGGAACCAGCTTCGCATCGCGCGTGACGAGGTAGCAGGCGGCCATGGGATCGTGCTCCGCCTGTGCCATGAGGTCGGCAGCGACGATGCGCGGATCTGCTGCAGCATCGGCGACGACGCAGACCTCGGAGGGGCCGGCGATCATGTCGATGCCCACGTCGCCCGACACGGCACGCTTGGCGGCTGCCACGTAGGCGTTTCCGGGACCGACGATCACATCGACCGCGGGAATGGAGGCGGTTCCATAGGCCGCCGCGGCGATAGCCTGCGCGCCTCCGACGGCATAGACCTCGTCCACGCCCGCAACGGATGCCGCAGCGAGCGTGAACGGCGAGATGGAGCCGCCCTTCTGCGGCGGGGTGAGCATGATGACCCGCTCCACGCCCGCAACCTTGGCGGGGATGCAGTCCATGAGCACGGTCGAGGGATACTGCGCGCGACCGCCGGGAACGTAGATCGCCGCTGATGAGACGGGCAGCACGCGCACGCCCAGGCGCACGCCGTTGGCGCGCTCGTAGGTCCATGACTGCTCGCGCTCGAGCTCCTTCTCGTGGAACTCGCGGATCTGCGCGGCGGCATGCTCGAGAGCGGAGAGGAACTCCGGGGCAACGGCAGCGCGCGCCGCCGCGACGGCGTCGTCGGAAACGCGGAAGCTCTCAGGGCAGGAGCCGTCGAAGCGCAGGGTGTAGTCGCGCACGGCTTCATCACCGCGATCGCGCACGTCGTCGACGATGGCTTGGGCTGCGTTGCACACCTCGGCGGGCAGCGCGCCGGCCGCACGCAGGTCGGCGCGGGAAAGACGGTCGGAACCGTTCAGAAAGAGCGTCTTCATGACATGCTCCTCTCAGTTGGCGGCGAGACGCGCGGCGAGGGCGCGGATGCGGCCATCGCAGCGGTACGCGGCGGGACTTGCGAAGAAGCGGGCGGAGAACGACATGATCTCATCGACCGCTACGAGATTGTTCTCTGCGAGCGTGGTTCCGGTTGCGGTGATGTCGACGATACGGTCGACCATGCCGAGCAGCGGTCCCAGCTCGATGTTTCCGTGCAGGGTGACGATGTCGACCTGCTGGCCGATGCTGTCGTAGTACGCGCGGGTGAGGTTGGGGTACTTGGTGGTGATGCGCACGGTGCCACGCCACGCCACGGCGCTTTCGATCGCCTCGTGGGCGCCGACGGGTTCGGCAACGCAGAGCCTACAGCCGCCGAAGCCGAGGTCGACGAGCTGGACAAGGTCGAGGTTGGCCTCGAGCAGCGAGTCGCTGCCGCAGATGCCGCAGTCGGCGCCGCCATGGGCCACGAAGGCAGGGGCGTCGGTGGCGCGCACGATGACGTACTCCACGTCGCCTGCGGGGATGACCAGCTTGCGGCCGGGATCTGCGAGCTCCTCGACGGGCAGGCCGGCAGCGGCGAGCGCGGCGATGGAGTCCTTCATGAGCGAGCCCTTGGGAACGGCGATGCGCAAGGGACGGCCCGCTGCGGGACGCGAGGTTACCAGACCCGACTCGCCCTGCTCGCCGAGCACCTCCTGCAGGCGCTCGATCGACAGCGCGAAACCGCAGGCGGAGACGTCGTCGCGACCGAAGTTGCGCAGCACCGAGTCATAACGGCCGCCGGTTGCGAGCGCGGCGGGGATGCCGTCCGAATAGCCCTTGAAGATGAGGCCAGTGTAGTAGTCGAACGAGTTCATGACCGAGAAATCGAAGGTAGCGCGCCCGCTCTCGAACAGGTCGCGGCATCCGCCCACAAGCTCGGCAAGCTCCGACGTTCCACGCAGGGGCTTCTCGATGCCCACGGAGGAAAGCAGTCCATCGAGGACGGCGATGCACTCCTCGCCGCCGGAGAGGCGGACGAGCCGTTTGAGCGCCGCCGACGCAGCGGGGGCGAGCTCAGGGGTGGCATCGACAAGCTCGTCGATGCCTACGAAATCGGAGCAATGCACGAGGCGCTTGGCCTCGGCACGGAACGCGTCGGTGGGCGCGCAGGCGGAGAGCAGCGCTTCGAGCGGGGCAACCGAGCCCAGGACGATTTTCCAGCTGGGAACGGCAAGCGCCTCGAGCACCTCGGCGAGAAGGAGGACGGCCTCACGCTCGGCTGCGGCGCCCTTCTCGCCCACAAGCTCGATGCCCGCCTGGGTGAACTGGCGGGGCTGGCCGCCGAGGGCCGATTCCTCGCGCACGACCGGAGCCTGATAGCGCAGGCGGACGGGCAGGTCCTCCTTGCTCACGCGCCCAGCGATCATGCGCGCGATGGGCAGCGTGTTATCGGGACGCAGCATCAGCAGGCCGCCGTCGGAGTCGAAGAGCTGGAAGGGATAGTCGTCGATGGAGCTGCCCTGCTCGAGCGTCTCGCGGACCTCGAGGAGCGGCGTCTCCACGGGCAGGTAGCCGTGGTGGGCGAAGCAGTCCCGGATGGTGGTTGAGATGCGCTCGCGGACAAGGGCCTCGTGGGGCAGGATGTCCCTAAAGCCCGATGGGGTGATGAGTGCCACAGCTAGCCTCCCTTCGATAGTTGGATGGCGCCACTGTAGCAGATGGCAGCGCCTGCAGGTAGGGATGCGGGCAGAGACGTAACAAGGATGTGTGATTACGCCCGCATGGGTCCTGTCAAATCCTGTCAAA
>CAMZCV010000228.1 GCA_947305035.1 uncultured Coriobacteriales bacterium
TCATGTACGCAATCGTAGCAACTGGTGGCAAGCAGTATAAGGTTGCCAAGGGCGATATCGTCTCCGTTGAGAAGCTCGACGCGCAGCCTGGCGATGAGGTCAAGCTCGACGTTCTCCTTCTGAATGACGGCAAGAACACCATCGTCAATCCTGATGCCCTCAAGTCCCAGAAGGTCACCGCAGAGGTGCTTGAGCAGTATAAGGGTGAGAAGGTTCTCGTCTTCAAGCTGAAGAAGGCAGGTAGAAACCATGGCACACAAAAAAGGTCTCGGCTCGTCCCGTAACGGCCGCGATTCGCAGGCTCAGCGTCTCGGCACCAAGCGTTATGGTGGCCAGCATGTGAACGCCGGCGAGATCCTCGTCCGTCAGCGCGGCACCCACATCGCTCCTGGCGACAACGTGGGCATCGGCAAGGACGACACCCTCTTCGCGCTCGTCGAGGGAACCGTTGAGTTCACCAAGGGCGCCAAGCACCGCGTGCACGTCCGCACTGTGTAGAGAACGTATTTCGTGTTTTCGGCCCCGGCGTTCAACCGGGGCCTTTTTTGTATCCTTGATACGAATCGATTCGCCTAGTTCTTGGAGGCTTTGCTTGTCCAGCTTCACCGATTTCTCCCACATCAACGTCCGCGGCGGCGACGGCGGGGCGGGCTGCATGTCGTTCCGACGTGAAGCCTATGTTCCCAAAGGCGGCCCCGACGGCGGTGATGGCGGCAATGGGGGAAGCGTCATCTGCGTTGCCGACGCCCAGCTTTCCTCGCTCATCGATTATCGCTATAAGCACCATTTCCGTGCCGAGCGCGGCACCCATGGCCAGGGTGCCCGTAAGCACGGCAGGGACGGAGAGGATCTCATCCTCAGGGTTCCTCTCGGAACGGTCATCCGCGAGCTCGACCCTGCCACCATGGAGCCGCTCTACGACATCGCCGACCTCACCCAGCCTGGAGAGCGCGTGTGCGTTGCCCCCGGAGGCGTGGGCGGTCGCGGGAACATCCACTTCGTGACGTCCGTTCGCAGGGCGCCGGCATTTGCCGAGAAGGGCGAACCCGCTCTCGAGCATTGGATCGAGCTCGAGATGAAGCTCATGGCTGACGCCGCGCTTGTGGGCATGCCCTCGGTAGGGAAGAGCTCCATCATCTCGCGCATCAGCGCAGCTCGCCCCAAGATCGCCGATTATCCGTTCACCACGCTCGTACCCAACCTCGGCGTCGCCCGCACGTCCGACGGACGCTCCTTCGTGTGCGCCGACGTTCCCGGCCTCATCGAGGGCGCGAGCGAGGGCAAGGGCCTCGGGCACGAGTTCCTACGCCATATCGAGCGCACGGCCCTCATCCTTCATGTTGTCGACCTCACCGGCGGATTCGAGGGCCGCGATGCCATCGAGGACTACGAGACCATCAACAACGAGCTGAAGGCGTATGCGTCGGAGCTTTTCGAGCGTCCCCAGATCGTTGTGGGCAACAAGTGCGATATGCCCGGAACCGAGGAGGCGTGTGCTCTTCTTGCAGAGCGTGCTGAGGCGGACGGGCATCTGTTCTTCGCCGTATCGGCAGTCACGGGCGAGGGCCTCGACCAGATGGTCGCCGCTTGCGCAACCATGGTTGCCGAGCTCAGAAGCACCATCGAGCCTACCATGAGCGTCGAGAGCATCAACCAGGCGTGGGAGCGTTCGCGCGCCAAGCGCGACCAGACCATGTCCATCGTTCCCGAGGGCAAGCACGCGTGGCGTGTTTCCGGCGGTCAGATCGAGCGCATGGTCGTCCAGACCGACTGGGAGAACGACGAAGCTGTCGGCTACCTGCAGCATCGTTTCGAGCGCATGGGCCTTGACGCCGCGCTTGCCAAGATGGGGTGCGTCCACGGCGACGAGGTGCGCATCCTCGGCTACGCCTTCGACTACGAGGGCGACAAGCACGACGATGCTATCTACGATGACGACGAAGAGGGGGAGTAGCCGCATGGAACCCCTCGACCTTATCGTGGTGAAAATCGGCTCGTCGACGCTCGTCGACGGGGCAGGCAAGCTCGACCACGCATTCATCGATAACCTGTGCACCCAGATCGCCGAACTCAGGCGCCGTGGAAAGCGCGTCATCGTCGTTTCTTCAGGTGCCGCCGCCGCAGGACGCGAGGTGCTCGGATTCGAGGCGCGTCCAACCGACATCCCCACGCTCCAGGCATGCGCCGCGACGGGTCAGGCAAAGCTCATCGAGTCGTATGAGCATGCCCTTGCCGCACACGGGCTTCCGTGCGCACAGGTGCTTCTCACACGCCGCGATGTCGTCGACCGCGAGGGGTACCTCAACGCCCGCAACACCTTCGAGCGCCTGCTCGATCTCGGCGTGGTGCCCATCGTCAATGAGAACGACACCGTATCGGTTGCCGAGTTCACGTTCGGCGACAACGACATGCTCGGCGCCATCGTCTCCGCGCTCGTTTCCGCCCACCTCTACGTGATCCTCTCCGATGTGGCGGGCCTCTATACAGCCGACCCCACCTCGAACCCCGATGCAAAGCTCATCACGCGCGTCGACCATATGGACGAGGAGCTGTTCCGCATAGCGGGCTCGCCTTCCACCACCTTCGGAACGGGAGGCATGTTCTCCAAGGTCTCGGCAGCCCGCATGATGATAGCTGCAGGTATCCCCACGTTCATATGCGAGGGACGCTCCGAAGGTGTCCTCATCTCCTGCATAGAGGAGACCGCCCGTGGCACACTGTTCAAACAGAACGGTTCAAGCGCTCACGAGAGCTCGCGCAAGCTCTGGATAGGCCTCGCGGAAGTGCCCCAAGGAACCATCACGCTCGACGAGGGCGCAACGCGCGCCGTGCTCGCCCATGGCGCCTCGATTCTTCCCGTGGGCGTCACGGAATGCTCCGGCTCCTTCAAAGCCGGCGATGTCGTCAACGTTCATTCCTTCGACGGCCTTATCATCGGCCGCGGAACCGTCGGCTACGATATCGACGATCTCGAGCGATTCAAGGGCCTCAAGCTCGATGTCATCGCCCGCTTCGTGGGGACCGAAGGCGCAAAGCCCGCCGTCCACCGCGATGACCTGCTCATCTTCTAACGTCTTGGGCTGCAGTGAGGAGTCTGGCAAGATGCCTAACCCCATAGAGATGTTCGACCTTCCCCGCATTGGATCCGACGCGAGCCGTACGTACCGTCTGGGCATCATGGGCGGAACCTTCGACCCCATCCATAACGGCCACCTCGTGGCTGCCGAGCAGGCTTTCGACGATCT
>CAMZCV010000229.1 GCA_947305035.1 uncultured Coriobacteriales bacterium
CCGCGTGGTTCCTCGAGCAGGGCGACGTGGTGGCATACCGCGACACGGACATCGTGCCCCTCGACGTTATGGAGCAGTCGCGCATCTTCAACGAGTGGGTGCGGCCCATGGGCATGTACTACGTCTGCGGCGCGGTGTTCCGCGAGCGCGGCGTGCGCGCGGGAGACATCGCCCTGTTCAGGCGCGAGGAGGACGGCGACTTCTCAAATCGCGAGCTGTTCCTGCTCACGCTGGTCGCACGTCTTGTCGGACGTTGGCTCGAGACCGAACGCCCCGCGCTGGAGCAGGGCATATTGGACGGCGGGCGGGGTTCGGACCTCTCCACCCTGACCGAGCGCGAGCTCGAGGTGGCACGGCTGGCGTGCACGGGCATGTCGGTGCGGCAGATGAGCGACTATCTGGCCGTCAGTTATGGCACGGCGCGCCGGCATCTGGCGAACATCTACGAGAAGCTGGGCATAAACAGCCGCGTGCAGCTGATCGAGGCTGTGGGCAGATAGGGGCTCGAGCGGCGCGCCGTTTCCGTGGCTACCGCCGGGCCATCTCGAGGAACAGCGGCACCAGCGGATTGTCGTTGTCGGCACGCCACGCAAGCGATTTCGTCACCGAAAGGCCCGGCTCCCGAATGGGCACCTCCACCAGTTCGCCCTCGAAGCCCGGCAGCGGCAGGCTCTGCGGGATGAGGTAGATATACTGCCCGCGCTTGAGCTCCAGCGGCACGGTATCGATGTTGTCGGTATACACCACGCGCTGCTGCGCAAAGCCCACGCGGGCCAGCGCCTCAACATAGCAGCGGTTCGAGACGGGATCGTCGCGCAGCAGCACGGTCGTCTCGTTCTGCAGGTCATCGAGGGTTAGCTCCTCGCGCCCGGCCAGCGGATGGTCGACCGACATCAGCGCCGCCAGCCCATCGGAGAGAACATCCTGGTAGCAGAGCCAGTCCGCATCGGGATGGTCGGCGCGCGGCAGCACGCCCACGTCGATCCGCTCCTCGGCGAGCGCTTGGAACACCTCCTGCGGCTGGTACGAGAAGCGCCGCAGCTCAACACCTGGATACTCCGCCGAGAACCGCTCCATGGCATCGCCGTAGTCCTGCCGGATGGTGTAGTAGAGCATGCCGATGCGCAAGCGCCCCGTGAGGCCTGCCTTGTAGCCGGCGATGTCGTCGGCGAGGCGGTCGTAGGCGCGAAGGATCTGCCGGAACGTCTTGTACGCGCGCTCGCCCGCCTCGGTGAGAGAGACGGAGTGCTTGTCGCGATTCAGCAGCCGCACGCCCAGCTCGCGCTCGAGCTCCTGCACGTGGCGGGAGAGCGCCGGCTGCGTCATGAAGAGGCTCCGCGCCGCGCGCGAGAAGTTCCCCTCGTCGCGGATTGCCACGAACTCCCTCATGTGCTCCACACGCATGACCGCCTCCGTTCTGGTTATGCGCTTCTCGCATCACCAGATGTCGTTCGTTATAACCATACCGCATAACCACATATCACAATGAGAGTACAGAAAGGCAAGGTCAAAGGCAAGGTCAAAGGCAAGGTCAAAGGCAAGGTCAAAGGCAAGGTCTAGGAGGTCTTCCATGAACGTCACCCCGTCCGTCAAGCTCACCCCGCTCATTCCCAACCTCGTCCCGCGCAACAAGGTGTTCGTCTGCCCCGAGAGCTCTTGGATGCCCGACTCCGACGGCGCCTGGCAGCTGCACCCCTTCGCGTTTGACCGCTGGGACGTCGAGGAGATGTCGTACTACGACACCTGCTCGCTGCACTGCGCCCTCAACCCCTTCAACGTCTTTGAGGTCCACGGCGCCGACTACCTCAAGATGCTCGAGTTCGTCACCGTCAACACCTTCCGCACCTTCCCCGTGGGCAAGGCGCGCCACACCATCTTCTGCGACGACGGCGGCAAGATCCTCACGGACGGCATCGTCATCCGCACGGGCGAGGAGGACTTCCTCGGCTTCAACCTGGTCGACCCCAACTTCCTCAACCAGCAGATGGGCGGCATGTTCAACATCCAGTCGCGCAATCTCCGCGAGGAGTACTTCGTGTTCCAGCTGTGCGGCGCTCGCTCGCTCGAGGTGGTCGAGCAGGCATGCCGCAAGGACCTGCATGACCTCAAGTTCATGTGGTCGTGTGACGCTGAGGTTGCCGGTGCCAAGGTGCGCGTGCTCCGCACCGGCATGGCAGGCACCCTCGCGTACGAGATCCACGGCAACGTGGCTGACGCGCAGATGATCTACGGCAAGCTTCTCGAGGTCGGCGCGGAGTACGGCATCCAGGAGATCGGCCGCCTCGCCTACGTCAACCAGCACTGCGAGGGTTCGATTTTCCAGCTGGCCGAGCACTTCAACATCCGCTTTGACATCCCGGGCGACAAGTTCCTCCTCACCGGCAGCCTGCCCGCCGACAGCGAGCTGCAGTATCACAGCCCCTACGACTGCGGCTGGGGCGGCCTGGTGCGCTTTGGCCACGAGTTCCCCGGCAAGGCGGCCCTTCTCGAGGAGTCCGAGCGTCTGCACAACACCGCCGTCCACCTGCTGTGGAACAAGGAGGACGTGCTTGCCGTGCAGGCTGCCACGATGGACCCCGAGCGCCGCGTGGACTACATGGACATGGTGGGCGACTACGACTACCGCAACAACTGCATGTCCATCCACATGGACGCCATCATGGACGGCGAGCAGATCATCGGCGCCTCCAGCGGCCGCATGCTCTCGGCCAAGACCCGCGAGATGGTGTCGATTGCCACCATCCGCGAGGACTACGCGGTCGAGGGCCGCGAGGTCGAGGTGCTGTGGGGGCGTCCCGGCACGCACCAGATGCGCGTCCGCGCCACGGTGACGCTCCTGCCGTACATCAAGGAAGGCCGCAACGACAACTTCGATGTGGAGCAGATCCCGCATCCTGTGTTCTAACGGTTTGGCAAATCCGTGCTTTTGCGAGACCCCGCACCTGGCTGCGGGGTCTTTGGTTTCTTTTCCCAGAGCACATCATGGATGTGCCTCGCAGGGGGCCTGCGTGCACGTGCGAGGCCCGAATCTGCTCAAAACCCCGACTTTTCCGCGGTTTTAGGGGGTCGTTCCTCCATCGGGGAAATACCGGCCTCGAAAACGGGGCCTCTGACCTGCTGCTCCGTGAGGGCGGTCTCCGCCGTATGGCGAAAGGGCACCTCAAAACCGCGGAAAAGTCGGGGTTTTGAGCAGATTCGGGCATATTCCGTGCCAAGGCATCCCGCGAAAGCATTGGGGGAGG
>CAMZCV010000230.1 GCA_947305035.1 uncultured Coriobacteriales bacterium
CGTTCATGTGATGGATACCCAGATGGCCAAAAACACGATGAGCCCCCGCAGAAGGATCGTCAACGTGCTCGTGCACGTGCTTCTGGGCGTGCTGGCGATAATCTGGGTCCTCCCGATTATCTGGATTGTCCTGACCAGCTTCCGCGCCGAGCCGGGTGCGTACACCACGACCTTCCTGCCTCAGGGATACACGCTCAACAACTACATCAAGCTGCTGACGGACCGAAACGTCCTCAACTTCCCGAGGATGTTCATGAACACGCTGATCATCTCGATCATCAGCTGCGTGGTCAGCACGTTCTTCGTGCTCTCGGTTGCCTACTCGCTCAGCCGCATGAGGTTCAAGTTCCGCAAGCCCTACATGAACATGGCCATGATCCTCGGCCTGTTCCCTGGCTTCATGACGATGATCGCCCAGTACTTCATCCTCAAGTCCATGGGACTGACGGAGGGCGCCTCCATCAGGATCGGCCTGATCGTCGTGTACTGCGCCTGCACCGGCTTGGGGTTCCAGATCTCGAAGGGCTTCTTCGACACCATCCCCAGGTCCATCGACGAAGCCGCGATCATCGACGGCGCCACGCAGTGGCAGGTGTTCACCCGCATCACCCTGCCCCTGTCCAAGCCAATCGTCATCTACACTGTCATGACGGCATTCATTGCCCCATGGGTGGACTTCATCTTTGCAAAGGTTCTGTGCCGTGCAAACGCAGACCAGTTCACGGTTGCAATCGGCCTGTGGAACATGCTGCAGAAGGAGTACATCTACCAGTGGTACACCTGCTTCGCAGCAGGCGCGGTGCTGATCTCCATCCCGATCGCCATCCTCTTCCTCTACATGCAGAGGTTCTACGTGGAAGGCATGTCGGGCGCAGTCAAGGGCTGATCGTCGTCGCAAGCTTCGGGTTATGAACGAATGTGGCAATCCGCTGAATGCTCGTCTGGGCACCTCAGCGGATTGCCCATATCGCGTGTGCTGTGCGAGCCGCAACGAGTAGGGGGCGCATCATGAAGGGCATCACACGAAGGGGATTCCTGAGTCTTTGCGCGCTGCTGTCCATCACGGAGGGCGCCTTGGGCTGCACGAGCAACGGCGGGAAGTCGACATCTCCGGTTCAGATGATCGGATTCAACAAGGACCTGCAGCCGGTTGCACGTGACGATTTCTACCGCACCACCTACGAGATCTTCCCGTACTCGTTCTGCGATTCGAACGGGGATGGCATCGGCGATCTGAACGGAATCCGGCAGAAGCTGGACTATATTGGCGATATGGGCTTCGACCAGCTCTGGCTGACCCCCGTGCACCCCTCGTCCACCTACCACAAGTACGATGTGGACGACTATTACGCCATCGATCCCGTCTTCGGGACGATGGGGGACTACGAGGCCCTGCTGACGGAATGCCATGAGCGCGGCATCCGCGTCCTGATGGACCTCGTGCTCAACCACACCTCCGATACGCACCCGTGGTTCGTCTCGGCGGTGGAATACCTGCGCGGGCTTCCAGCCGACAAGGACCCCGTCAGGGAGGAGTGCCCGTACGTCTGGTACTACATCTTCTCCCGCGAGCAGCTGGACGGCTTCGTCCCGCTGGAGGGAACGCCGTACTTCTACGAGGCGCGGTTCTGGTCGGAGATGCCCGACCTCAATCTTGGAAACGAAGAGGTCCGCGGAGAGATCCGCGACATCATGACATATTGGCTGGACAAGGGCGTGGACGGCTTTCGCTTGGATGCCGTCACCTCCTATATGACCGGCAACCCCGATGGCAACATCGAGTTCCTGCGGTTCTTGTCGGAGACGGGCAAGAGCATCAACCCCAACTGCTATCTGGTGGGCGAGGCGTGGACGGACCGCACCTCCATCGCCGCCCTCTACACGAGCGGCATCGACTCGCTCTTCGACTTCCCGTTCGCCGACTCCGAGGGCATTATCCGCTCGGTCATGAACGGCAGCTATGCCGCCTCCGATTACGTGCTGGCCATGGTGCGCGCGGAGGAGGCATATCGCGAGGCCAATCCCAGCTATGTGGACGCACCGTTCTACACGAACCACGACATGGGCAGGAGCGCGGGATTCTACGCGCTCGACGATGGCCCGGTCACCAAGATGGCCTACGCGCTGAGCCTGCTCATGCCCGGCAACTCCTTCGTCTACTACGGCGAGGAGATCGGCATGAAGGGCTCGGGAAAGGACGAGAACAAACGCGCCCCCATGTACTGGAGCGACGACGCAAGCACGGAGGGCATGTGCGTCGGGCCCCCGAATATGGACGAGGTGCAGATGAAGTTCCCCTCGCTGGAGACCCAGATGGCGGACGACCTCTCGCTGTGGAGGTGGTTCACCGAGGTCATCCGCGTGCGTAGGGCGTTCCCGGCAATCGCGCGCGGTGCAACCGAGCCGGTGGATGCCGTCAGCGATGCTAACGTTGCCGCCTTCATCCGCAGGGGCGACGACGGCGACGTGCTGATCGTCATGAACCTGCGTGAGGAGGCTGCCGAGAAGGATCTCTCGGCGGTTTCCGGCAACCTGAAGCTTGCGGCGGTGCTCAACACCAGCGAGGAGAGCATCTCGTACGAGGGCGGTACTCTGAGCCTGCCTGCCTACAGCATCGCCGTGCTCGCCTTCGACGCGGGGGAGTAGGAATCCGATAGGAGGGACGATGGGACCGACTTGGCTTGGCGACGCGGTATTCTACGAGATCTATCCGCAGTCCTTCCAAGATTCGAACGACGACGGCATCGGGGACCTGCAGGGGATCATCCAGCGGCTGGATTATGTTGCCGGGCTGGGCTGCAATGCCCTGTGGATCAATCCGTGCTTCGATTCGCCCTTCATGGACGCCGGCTACGACGTGCGCGACTACAAGCAGGTGGCGCCACGGTACGGGACGAACGACGACTTGGTGCAGCTGTTCCACGAGGCGCACGCCCGCGGCATCCATGTGCTGCTCGATCTGGTGCCCGGCCATACCTCCGACCAGCACCCCTGGTTCAAAGAATCCGCCAAGGCGGACCCCAACGAATACTCCGGCCGCTACATCTGGACCGACGATGCCTTCTGGGGCATGGAGGGGCGGCCCTACATCGCAGGCATGACCGAGCGCGCCGGTGCGTACATGCTCAACTTCTTCGCGTCGCAGCCTGCGCTCAACTATGGTTGGCTCGATCCCTACAAGCCTTGGATGAGCGCCGTGGACTCGCCTGAGGCGCTCGCCACCCGGGAAGCCATCAAGG
>CAMZCV010000231.1 GCA_947305035.1 uncultured Coriobacteriales bacterium
GGCGTGCTGATCGGATGCCGCTTCGGCGCCGCGAATCACAAGGCGGCGACCATCGTGGGCGGCGTTATCCTCATCCTCATCGGGACGAAGGTCCTACTCGAGCACCTTGGCATCCTCGTGCTCTAAGAAAAAAGGGACGGGCACGTTTTAACCTCTTCAGCAAACGGGGCGTCATCTTGGAATGGGGATGTCAAAACGTCAAATTGTACCCGTCCCTTTTTAACACTTTATAGGCGCTGCGGAATTCCCATCGTATTCGGTGCCGCATTGAGTATGCGGTACTGCCGGGGCGTCATGCCCTCGGACTGCTTGAACGCCGCCGCGAATCCGCCCATGGTCTCGAAGCCCACGCGCCGGGCGATCTGCTTGATCGAGAGCTCGGGCTTGCGCAACAGGCTCTTTGCCAGTTCCAGGCGACGTTTGCGCACGTAGGCACCGATGGTCATCCCTGTCACGGATTTGAATGTCTCGCAGAGGTAGGTATGTCCCACATAGAACCGCTCGGAGAGTTCGCGAATCGAGGGAACATCGCTGAGCGAAGAGTCGACGACATCCATAACCTGGCGGACGAACCGCAGACTGTCGGGGGTGTTTCCCTGAGAACTGAGGTTGCCCACCGAAGCGACCATGTCCATCACATGGCACAGGGCCTCGAGCGCCTTCGAGCGGTAGTAGTAGGTACCCGACGGCTTCTGCGCCGCGTTGAAGTCGAGTTCCTCGAGCAGGCCGCGCAGGTGCAGTGTGAGCAGGTCGTCGTCGAGGCCGGGAATCACGGCCGCCATCTTCTCGAAGTTGCCCACGAAGGGAAGGTCGATTGCATCGAAGTAGCTGGGCAGATAGGTGATGCGCGTGACCTCGGTGGGCTCGCCGCGCCTGAAGAGCCCCGTGCGCCCCACGTTGGGCTGGATGAACACCGAGATCTTGCCATCCTTCGGAGCCGCGGGATCGAGCCTGTTCTCCGGAACCCCATAGGTATAGCCGGGCATGTGCCTCATGATGCATAGGCTGTGGAGGTGGTTCTCGGGAAGCTCGATGTCGGTAACGAGCTGTATGCGGGAACGGGTGATAAGGCACCCTTTGTCGGCTTTCACCGCAACGAAATCGCCTTTGCACACCGTTCCGTCGAACGAGGCGCAGCAGCGCGTCTCATCGCGGATGAAGGACGCAGGTTTGAGCAACTGGAGTTGGGGGATGTACAGTTGTTCAAGCTCGTTCATGGCGCAAAGCCCCTCCCTTTCCACATGAATTCAGATTCCGCTTTCCAGTTCTCCATAGCCTAACATCAATAAGAAACGGAACAGTATTTGCGCTTTCCGAATAATGATTCCCCATTCCGCACTGCGGAAAACCTAAGGTATCGTTAGGGATAATCGAGCCTGAGGAAAGGCGTCCCGCAATGAAGCACCTGCTCATCACCTGTTTCGAACCGTTTGACGGTCGCAGCGAGAACGTTTCCCGTTGCGCCGTGGAGGCACTTCCCGATTCCGTGGGGCCCTTTGCGCTGAGCAAGGCATGCCTTCCCGTGGAGTTCGGGCGAGCTGCGGAGATTGCCATTTCGGTAATCGATAACCTGCAGCCTGCAGCCGTGGTTTGCGTGGGAGAGGCAGGCGGCCGCGCGTCCATCACGCCCGAGATGGTGGCGCTCAACCTGCGCCATGCGCGCATTCCCGACAACGCAGGATTCCAGCCGCACGATGAGCCCGTGGTGGCAGGCGGAGAGAACGCGTTGTTCTCCACGCTGCCCGTGAGGGCGATGGCAGAGGCTATCCTGGCCGCAGGCGTTCCCGCGGAGGTATCGTATTCTGCGGGAACCTACGTGTGCAACGACCTGTTCTACCTTGTACTCGACCATCTCAAGGGGTCGGGTGTTCCCGCGGGGTTCATCCATGTGCCGGCCGACGGGAGCCTTTCGGCACAGCAGCTCGCCGCGGGACTCGAAGCGGCAATCGAGACCCTTTTGCCCTAGCTCTGGACGCGAGCCCTAGCGATACTCCAAACGGATACGGAAGCAGCGCTCCCCGCCTTTGATGCCCACCACGTATGCAGATTCCTCATCCTCGCGCCAGAGCAGGTCGACGGTCTCGCCCATGCGGACCTCCGCCATGTACTGAAGGGCGACGACGGACAGCTCGCGGCCTTCTGCCGGCCCTGCGAGAAGGTCTTCCGCAACGTCGAGATAGCGGGTGTTGTTCATGTGCCCGTTGAGGTCGCAATAGCTGAACGGCACCGTGAAGGAGGACGTGCGGTCGCAGTCCTCGTCGTTCACCAGCCCGGGAAGCGGGTAGTCGAGATCGGTTCTTTCACCCTCGATCACCACGCCATGGGCATCGGGGTCGGCCATCGCGCGGGTCTCCGTATCCACCAGCGTCCAGATAGCGCTCCCGCGGACCAGCGCGTTGCCCTCTTCATCTTCGAGCAGGTACTGGCGCGGGTAGAGCACGTGCATCATGGGTCCCGGCCACGAGCGGAGCGTGACCGTCTCGTCGTATTCGGGCATGCGGATAACCTGGAGCTGTTGCATGGCAACCACCCAGAGGAAACCGCGGTCGAGCGTTGTCTCGCGCGTCCACCCCAGCTCCTCGGTATGGGCGATCGACGCCTCCTGCAGCATCTCGAGCAGCCGCGAGGTTCGCAGGCGGCGAAACAGGTTCACGTCCTTGGTGCGGAGCTTAACCGTCCGCGACCATGCGCCGTCTTCCATCTACGCTTCCTTCGGGAGGTTCTCCATCACGGCATCCACGAGGTCGCCCAAGGTGCGCAGGCTGTCCCACTCGCTGTTGGGGATGCGGGCGCCCACCTCGCCCTCGAGCTTCGTGAGCACGAGGATGAAGCCCATGGAATCCACGTTGCCGGCAACGTTGAGCACCGTGTCCTCGTCGATCTCGGAGCCGAACATGTCGGGCACGTTGTCGGCGATGATGCGCTTGGCCTTCTCGAGAACCTCTTCGCGTGTGATCATGCGTCTATCTCCTTCTGGATTTCCCAGCGTTTGACCTTGCCTGTTGCCGTGCGCGGGAGCTTGTGGCCCAGCACCCGCACGTCGGTGAGCTGGCTCGAGCGCGGCTGCTCGGCCATGAGCGGGGCGAGGCGCGCGAGCACCTCGTCGCGGTTGCCCAGCTCCTCCGCGGTGACGAGCACCGGTTTCCCGTTTGCGAGCACCACGGCCACCTCGTCGGTGGTGAGTGTATCACGGATGGCAGCCTCGTAATCGGGCAGGAAGATCTTGGTACCG
>CAMZCV010000232.1 GCA_947305035.1 uncultured Coriobacteriales bacterium
TTGGGCATATGCACGATGGCCCTACTGCAGGCGTGCTATCGCATACCCCTCATCGGCGAGCAGGCCGAGAGCTTCGGAGAACCGCTCTTCCTTTACGAGCACGTAGTCGGTGTTGAACGTCGAGATGGCGAACAGACCGATCCCGTTGCGCGCGAGCACGCCGGTGAGCTTGGCGAGTATCCCCACAAGCGAGAAGTCCAGCACGCCTTGGATACGGAATGCCCTCCAGCCGTCCTCGCGCTCGATTGCGCCGGTCGGAACGTTGGCCGTCTCGCACACCAGGGAGAGCTCCTCGTCCGTCCTGCCCACGAAGAACAGCTCGTCGTCGAGCGGGATGTCCGTGCAGCTCGTCACCTTGCATACCGTCAGCTTTTGGGGCAGCGCCTTCAGCTCCATTCCCGCAGCCTCTCAATAGTCTTGGCTTGTCATCGGAAACCATCATACAAGATGCGGGAAGGGCTGTTCGAGCGTAGAATGAAAGCGACGAGACGACCCGCTGCCAGATCGATCGGGGGGCCACGATGGAAGGTGCTCAGCGAACGGTTGCATGTCCGGCCTGCGGAAGCGCGTTCGCGGTTCCGCTCGATACCGTGAGGCTGTTCTGCTCGAAGTGCGGGACTCAGATTCCGCTCCCTGCGCCTGATGTTGCGCAAAGCGCCGCGCGCATCTCGGGTGAGAAGGCGCAGCAGGCCGCGAGCCTTGCCCTCGATGCCGTGCAACAGGCGCTCGACCTTGCGCAGGCGGGAGGGTCTGAGGCGGACAAGGCCGCCGCGCTCGAAGCGGCTCGCCAGGCGATGGACGCAGCACGCATTGCTCGGGAATCCCAGAAGGCGCTGGCAGATGCGCAGGCGGCGGCAGCTGCGGCGGCAGAGTCCGCGCGTATTGCGGCCCAAGCGCAGGCGCAGTTTGCTGCCGACGCTGAGCGCGCGCGTCGTGAGGCCGAGGCCGAGTGTGCCCGCCGGGAAGCAGCTGAAGCCGAGCGGGCCCGCAAAGAGGCTGAAGAGCGCGCGGCGCGGGAAGCCGCCGAACGTGCTCGTGCCGAGGCGGAGGCGCGGGCGCAGGTCGTCCAAGCTCAGGCGCAGGTCGTGGAGCCTCAGAAACCTGTTCCCCTCGAATATCGCCGCGGGGCCGTGGTCCGCAGTTCGACGAGCGGTTACGGCCTCTTCACCGTCACGCTTCCCACGACGTGGACGCTGGATGAGGCCGTGCTCCTCCAAGGCAATTCCAGCTCGCGTCCGTTCAATGCCTTTGCAAGCTTCTCGGACGGCGTCGATGCGGGCATGACGCTCACGCTCGGCGAAGCGGGTGTGCGCAACAGCGCTGGCATGGATGCCATGATGGCGCAGTATGGAGCCGCCATCGCCTCGGCTGACCGCACCAATTACGCGCCCATGCCGGGAGCGCGTTCCGTAGCCGACGGCTATGCCTCGAACATGGTGGGAGAGATTGGCGGGACGGGCCTCTCCTGCTGCAGCGAGCTGGGAGGATTCGATCTTGTCGCGATCCTGCGCGATCCCTTTGCGTCGGAGCTGGTGCGCATCTACACGTTCGAACTCGAGGGCGCCCAGTATCGACTGGCCGTCTATGTGCGCATCTATGCAATCAAGGATGGATCGGGCGTGGACATGATGAGCCCCGCGGGACTCCTCTTCGGGCTCGGATCCGCCATCGGAAACCATGCCGAGAAGAAGAAGGAGGCCAAGCGGGCGAAGAAAGACCCCACCTTCCGCACCGATGCGGATTCCGTTGCGGCGTCCGATGGCAAACCGTTCTGCTCCTCCGATTTCAGCGACTATACGGGCGAAGGCACCATCTTCTGGGACGTCTCGGGAATCGCTACACTCTATGCCCCGGCCGATCGCTTTGGCAAAGCATATGCCGAGGCGTTCATCCCCTTCGTCATCGGCTACTGGCCGCATGACGATATCCTCAATCTCGCCGTTGCAGATGCTCGGCAGCAGGCGGCAGCCGTGCAGCAAGCTACGTCCATGCAGGTCCAGCGCATGAATATGCAGTTCCAAGCTCAGCAGGCTGCGATGAGGCAGGTTCAGGCTGCGGCGGACGCGCGGTTCGAGGCGTGGCAGCGTCAGAGCGATGCGCATCATGCTGCATTCCGCGAGCGCACCAACGCGCAGTTCAACGACGGTGGTTACGGTGGGGGAGCGGGCGATTGGTCGGAGGCCATCCGCGGTGTCAACACGTTCGTCACCTCCGACGGGCGAGAAGTACAGCTCGATGTCTCTACTGACCGTGCGTACGAGAACCAAGCCGGCGACGTTATCGGAGGCTCGGGCGGGTTCGACCCTGGAGCTGACTGGAACCAGATTCCCCGCAAGTAAGCATGCCGATGGTCGAGATCTCATTCATCACAGGAGAAGTTCTGTTCGCGATCGTGTGGTTTGCGGCGCGCATCATCGTCTGCGCGCAACGTCGCTCGGTCGACTGGCGTCAGGAAGCGCGCCTGCTGCTCATGTTCATCAACCTTGCGGTGATCATCCGGTTCACGTTCTTCCCGTTCTTCCCCGTAGACGGGCAGGTTCAGCCGCTCGTGTTCGACCCTTCGGCGGTCTTCCCCTTGAGGGTCAACCTTATTCCCATCGAGCACATCCTCTGGTTCGATACCCCCAAGGACCTGCTGATCAATATCATCGGAAACGTTGCACTGTTCATACCGACGGGCATTATCATGCCGATCGTTTTCAAGCGGCTCGACCGCTGGTGGAAGGCGATTCCTGCAGGAATGCTCATCTCGCTTGCTATCGAGGTCCTCCAGCTGCCGTTTGCGTCACGGGCAAGCGACATAGACGACCTTATCCTCAATTCGCTGGGGGTCATTATCGGCTACTGCATCTTCGCGCTGGTCCGACGGGCAAGGGGATAGTTTTTCTGTGTCCGGTCTTCTCGCTTTGCCGCAAAGATCGGTGCAGTTTGCGGCGTCGTTTGCAAAGCAGCAGGTCAAGGGCCTGGTCTTCTCGCTTTGCCGCAAAGATGGGCCAAGTATGCGGCAAGCAGAGATGAAGGGATCAAGAAAGGATGACGCCCGAGCAACAAAAACAGCGCCCGGAGGCGCCTGGAATAATTGGAGCGGGTGACGGGAATCGAACCCGCGTGGTCAGCTTGGAAGGCTGAAGTTCTACCATTGAACTACACCCGCATGTGAGTAGACAACATAGCACAGTTGCTTTGCCGATGCATCTGGCATCTGTGACTGGCACCCAAAGTGCATAAATAC
>CAMZCV010000233.1 GCA_947305035.1 uncultured Coriobacteriales bacterium
CTGCGCGTTTGCGCCGACGGTCGCGGTGAAGAACTGCGAGGGGTCGGAGCTCGGGCGGATCTCGAGAAGATCGCCCGATCCGACGGACCCTGTGAGCGAGATGCGCAGGCGCGCGCGGGGATGGCGGCGGAGTCTCACGCGGCCGCCCTCTTTGGGCTTGGTGGCACGCACCTCATCCTCGAGCTTCTCGGCAAGGATGACGCTGCCCACGAGTTCGCCTCGGTTGTTGGAACGCTCGTAACTCATCATCTCGTCGCCGGAGGTACCCACGAGGTAGGCGTTCGTGAAGTCGCGGTTGAAGGCGCGCTTGAGCTGCCGCCTGCGCGCGGCGTCCTCGCCCACGGCGGGCTCGCGCCCGGCAGCGAGGTCGTCGAGCGCACCGCGGTAAGCGGAGATGACGGCATACACGTAATCGGGCGATTTCATGCGCCCTTCCACCTTGAGCGACCCCACGCCCGAGCGCGCCATGTCGGCAAGGTTATCGAACGAGAAGAGGTCGCGCGGGCAGAGCGGACGCTCGCGGCCTGGGGTGAGGAGGTTCTCGCCGCGGCCGTTCAGCAGCTCGTAGGGGAGGCGGCACGGCTGGACGCAGATGCCGCGGTTGGCCGAGCGTCCTCCGAAGAAGGAGCTCATGAGGCAGATGCCCGAGTAGCAGAAGCAGATGGCCCCGTGCCCGAAGCACTCGAGCTCCACTCCCTCGCGGGATATGGTGGCGATCTCGGGCAGCGACAGCTCGCGCGAGAGGGTTACCCGTGCCGCGCCGTGGTCGCCGCACCAGCGGGTGCCGCGGGCGTCGTGGATGTTGGCCTGCGTGGAGATATGGCATTCCACCTGCGGCCAGCGGTTCGTTATCTCGTGGAACAGGCCCCAGTCCTGGATGATGAAGGCATCGGCGCCCAGCTTCCAGGCAAGCGCGACGGTTTCGAGCGCATGCTCCATCTCGTCGTCTTGGATGACGATGTTGATGGTGACATAGACGCGCGTGCCCGCGAGATGGGCCTCGCGGCAGGCGCGCTCGAAGGTCTCGGGCGTGAAGTTGTCTGCCATGCGGCGCGCGTTGAAGTCGTTTCCGAGCGCGCAGTAGATGGCGTCGGCGCCTCCGGCGAGCGCCGCGCGGAATGCGTTGGGTTCACCGGCGGGAGCTAGGAGCTCGGGGATCCTTTGGCTCTGCTCAGCCACTACACCAGCCTTGCCCACTTGCGCTTGCCCGACTGCAGGACGGTTCCAGCGGCGAGCAGGGAAGGATCGAGGTTGTAGCTCTTGGCGGGCAGCGCCTCGCCGTTGATCTTCACGGCGCCGCCGTCGATGGCGCGGCGCGCATCGCCCGCGCTTGCGGCGATGCCGCAGGCGATCAGCACCTTGGGCAGGTAGACGAGGCCGTTCTCGTTGAGCTCCACAACGCTGGTAGCGGAGAACTCGGGCACGTCGTCGGGCACCTCGTTGCGCTTGAACTGCGCGTCGAAGGCCTCCTCGGCGAGCTTGCCGGCGCCCTCTCCGTGGTAGAGGTCCACGATGTTGCGGGCGAGTTCGCGCTTCAGCTTGTACGGATCGGCCGAGCCGTCGGCGAAGGCGGCGTCGATGGCGTCGATCTCGTCGATGGTGAGCGTGGAGCAGAGGCGGAAGTACATGGGGATGATCTCGTCGCTGATGGACATGAGCTTGCCGTACATGTCGTTGGGCTCGTCGGTGAGTCCCACGTAGTTGCCGTAGCTCTTGGACATCTTCTTGACGCCGTCGAGGCCCACGAGCAGGGGCACGGTGAGGGCGACCTGCGGCTCCATGCCCTCGGCGCGCATGAGGTCGCGGCCCGCGAGCAGGTTGAAGATCTGGTCGTTTCCGCCCATCTCGAGGTCGGCCTCGATGACCACGGAGTCGTATGCCTGCAGCACCGGGTAGATGAACTCGTGCAGGGCGATGGAGCGGCCGTCCTCGTAGCGCTTGTGGAAGTCCTCGCGCTCGAGGATGCGGGCCACGTTGAACTTGCTCATGAGGCCGAGCATCTTGGAGAGGTCGAGCGGCTTGAGCCACTCGCCGTTGTGGACGATGGTGGTGCGCTCGGGGTCGAGCACCTTCATGGCCTGCTCGACGTAGGTCTTGGCGTTGGCCTCCACCTGCTCCTCGGTGAGGGGCGGGCGGGTGGAGTCGCGGCCGGACGGGTCGCCGATAAGGGCGGTGCCGTTGCCGATGATGAGCGTGACGCGGTGGCCGAGGTCCTGGAACTGGCGCATCTTGCGCAGGGGCACGGCATGGCCGAGGTGCAGGTCGGGCGACGTGGGATCGACGCCGAGCTTGATGTTGAGGGGCACGCCCTTGGCGAGTTTGGCTTTGAGCTCGTCCATGGGGACGATCTGCATGGTACCCGAGGTGATGACCCTGAGCTGTTCTTCGACTGGCAGCAACGCTCTGCCCTCCAATTGCATGGTCGGTGTTCTTGCAACCCTTATAGTTTAGCAGTATGCGGCTGCTCGTGACCTGAGATGCATGCGGGTATTGATATCGTCGCGTTCGCGAAAGACCCGTCGCGTTCGCGAACGCCGCTGTCGAGAGGGGCCTTGGGGCCGTCGTGTTCGCGAAAGACCCGTCGCGTTCGCGAACGCCACCGGTGACGCATGCCATAGGGGCGGGCATGGGGGAATGAATAGGGACATACCGTACGGACGGGCGGTTTGGCACGTGAGAGGCGCCACCTTGGGGTTTCTGTAAACTCTGTCCTCGGCTCCGCGGGGTGGGCGGGACGTGCCCCGATACTGTATACTTGCATGTGGAAGAGGCCATAACACGAGCTTGAAACACCACTCTTTCGCTTGGAGCTGATCTCATGGCGCGGTATGCCAAAGCACAAAAGCAGCTGATTGCACTCTTGGTCGCATGCTGTATCTGCACGTTCATTTCCTTCAGACCTGCGTATGCCGACGAGGATCTTGACTCATCCGAAACCGATGCTGCTGTCGTCGGGGTTGTCCAGGAAGAGGACGAACCCCAGGAGGACGAACCGGTTCTTCTCGATGAAGGGGAGAGGCTTCCTGCTGGGGAATCCGCTGATGAGCAGGGCGATGAGGACTTTTCTCCGAGCGACGAGCCTGCTCCGGACGAGGAAGCTGTCCCCACAGAAGACGGCGAAGCTGAAGAGGCCGCAGAGGCTGAGAACGCAGAGGTAACCGAGCCGCCCGAGGTCGCAGAGAAAGAGGAGAAGGAGGATAAGGACGACGAGAAGGCCGGACCCAAGGTGCTG
>CAMZCV010000234.1 GCA_947305035.1 uncultured Coriobacteriales bacterium
GAGGTTGTCGGCCATCTGCTCGATGTTCGACATGCCCGAGAGCACGGCGAGCACGTCGGGGAGCGAGGCGGCGAAGCGGATGGCCCACGATGCGGGCGATGCGGCGGGGTTGGCCTCCTTGAGGAGGCGCTCCACGTCTTTGGGCGGCTTCGCGAGCTTGCCTCCCTTGACCGGCTCCATGATAACGACCTGCTTGTCGTGCGCGCGGGCAACCTCGTAGATCTCGCGCGACTGCACCTTGGGATTCTCCCAATCGGCGTAGTTGATCTGCAGCTGCACGAACTCGGCATCGGGATTCTTGGTGAGCAGCTCGTCGAGGAGCTCCGGGCCGTCGTGGAACGAGAAGCCCCAGTGGCGGATGGTGCCCTCGCGCTTGAGCTGCCGCGCCCAATCCCAGAGCTCAAGGCGGTCGTACTTGCCCGCGTTGCTCGACATGAGGGTGTGCAGCAGGTAGTAGTCGATGTAGCCCGCGCCCGTGCGCTTGAGGCTCGTCTGGATCTGCTTGCGCGCCATGCCCGCCGTGGGCGCCGCCGGTGCGTACAGCTTGGTGGCAAGCGTGAACGAATCGCGCGGATGGCGCGAGACGAGCGCCTTGCGCACGGCGTCCTCGGAACCCGGATACACGTAGGCGGTGTCGAAGTAGGTGAACCCGGCATCGAGGAACATGTCGACCATCGTGCTGACCTGCTCGATATCGATGGCAACGCCCTTGCGCGGCAGCCTCATGAGGCCGAATCCCAGCTGTGCCATGGCATCCCCCTTTGCCGTGACGAACGGATGTCTCCAGTGTAGCGCGTCGCCTAGCGCTTCTTGCGGAACGGCAGATAGAATGCTCCGATGAGCAGGAACGCGAGGACGGCGATGATCGCGAGGTACACGTACCACTGCCAGATCTCGGTGAGCGCCAGGTTGATGGGCGTGCGGAAGGTGAAGAAGAAGTTGGGCGTGTTCTCAACCGAGAGGAGCGTGGTGCCGGGGTAGGTGGGATAGGCGAACGCGGCGTTGAGGTAGAGCGAGATGATGCCGAACGCATAGAAGATGGCGAGTGTCGACCAGAAGTGCTTGAAGGTGAGCTTGACCTCTCCGCTCCGCGCGATGTAGATGCCCAGGATGATGAGCATGGAGTGGTAGATGAAGAACTGGTAGCCCACGGGATGCGTGAAGGCCTGCTGAGGCGTGATGCCGTTGGTGAAGATGGAGGGCAGGAGCAGCGCGAAGAACGCGCCGATGATGCAGGTGGGATACATGAACGCGAGGATGGCCTCGCGGTTGCGCTGGCTCTCGGCGAAGCGCACGTAGAAGATCAGGAAGATCTGGATGGAGCAGAGGTGGAACGGCAGATGGCGCCACTCCATGAACATGTGCATGGCGGTTCCGTCGGCCGAGGGGACCATCTGGATGTTGGCGAAGATCTTGATCAGCTCGGAGATCACCGCCAGCACGCACGCCACGTTGAGGAGCTTCTCCAGCGGGATATGCTTGGCGAGCATCCACCTCGAGACGAAGAAAATGCCAAGAGCGCAGATGACGAGCCAGATGATGTGCTGCAGACTGAACATGAAAACCCCTTTCGAGCAATGGGACCGCATCCCATGATAAACGAACGCGGGGGTGAGAAACGCGCCGTCCGTCAAGCCCTGCGTCTGCGGAGCGGCTATTATGGTTCTATGTAAAGCGCCTGATCATTTGGGAGCAGCTATGAGCAATCTCGCGACCTACGTCGGTCGGTTCTTCGACATGCTCCAGCTTACGGAGGATATCGAGGGCGGGCACAGCTACAGGGCCTACCTGCGCACGGCCGTTGGGGCGTTTCTGTCCAATGAGAATCAGGACAGCGCCTTCGAGGTCTACCGCATGTTCTTCGACAGCTACCGCATTGCGGTGGAGGGGAGGAGCAATCCCTTCATCGACCTCGTCGACATGCTGCGCTCTTACGAGGAGACGGCGGCCACCCTCATCGAGAAGCAGCGCGACCACTTCGTGCATGCGGTGAACGTGTTCGTGTGCGGTCTGGCCATCTGGGCGGAGAATCCGCATCTGCGCGAAGCCTTCGCCGCCGCTGTTCCCGAAGAGGGCTACCATCATGCATTCACCGCCCCCAACGAGGAGTTCTTCTTCCGTTGGGGCATCGCGTCGCTGTTCCATGACGTGGGATACCCGGTTGAGATCGTGGGTCACCAGATCAACCGCTTCATCCGCATCATCGCCGATATGGACGGGGCGGACGTGAAGGTGAAGGCGCGCATCTCCTACGAGAACTTCGACGAGCTCAACCATATCGCGGAGCTCGTGCCGGCGGAGCAGCTCGGCGCAGCATACCGCGCGGCATATCCAGATGCAGCTAACATAAACCTGCTGGCCCCGCTCGACCTGCTCGCGCATCGCATCCACCGCGCGTTCGGCATCGATCTCGCGGTTGCCAAGGCGGCTCTCGACTGCTGCGCCGACACCATGGCCGAGACGGGCTTCATCGACCACGGCTACTACAGCGCCCTCATCGTGCTCAAGTGGTACGGCTATGCCCTCCAGCAGACGGGCGGTGAAACCGATAGGCTCTTCTGGCCGGTGCTCGATGCCGCGCAGGCCATCTTCCTGCACAACTATTACCGCAATGGCCTGCAGAAAGAGCCGTTCTCGCTGGGACCCATGCACTTGGGCGACAACCCGCTGGCATTCCTGCTCATCCTCTGCGATGAGCTGCAGGAATGGAACCGCGAGGCCCGCGGCATCATCACGCGCACGTTCACGCTTGCGGACACGGTGCACCTCTCGCTCAACGCCGACTACCTCGCGGCGACCTTCGTCACCAAGTTCGGGCGCCTTCCCGAGACGTACTGCTCCGACAAGGAAGCGCTGCTCAACAGCGTGCTTGCACTGGACGAGCTGTTCCCGGCGGGCATCGATCTGGACGACGAGTCGCTCGACAGCCTGTACTTCCTGAAGTCGCGCCTCGAGTCGCGTTCGTCGCGTCCGCTTCTCAAGGATATCGAGCTGCTGGCCATCGCCATCCACGCACGCTACAACGAGGAGCAGATTGCCCGCAATCCCGGCAAGCCGCTCACGTACGCGCACTTCTCGGAGCTGCCCGACGACCTCAAGTACTCCAACATGCGCCAGGCCCAGGGCATCTACGACAAGCTGGCGCTTGCAGGCTACACCATGCGCACCAAGGGCGCGCCTGGCGCAATCACGGAGTTCGCTCCCGAGCTTGTGGAGGCTATGGCCA